>NZ_SRLV01000054.1:0-59748 GCF_006518205.1 Myxococcus sp. CA005
CCCCTGCCCGCCCATGCGCAGCCGCTGAAGGAAGTGCCGTGTGAGTTCACCGCGCTCCTCGCGGAATATCGCCAGGGCCACGCCTCACCAGCGTATCGGCGTTACGTGCGAGAACAGCTCCGCGGACTCGTGGAGTCCCTGTCCGAGGACGTGCATTGGCAGCACCTCAGCGACGAGCAGGACGCTGACGTGCTGGCCTTGCTCTCCGACACCTGGGTGCTGCGCTACGCCCTGGAGGGACAGGCCCGCATCCTGGAGCGGCTGGTGGACCGCGTAAGTGAGACACCCGACGCGCGCCTGCGTGCCGTGTTGATTCGTTCACTGCAACAGACGGGGGAGCCCTCCACCCAACTGTTGGGCATCCAGGTCCTCCAGGGCCGAGACGTCTACCGCGACTGGGTGACGGACGCAGCGCCCGAAGTCCGCGCGGCCGCGGTGGAGAACTTCCGGGAGGAAGCTGCTCGCAACGCCGGCCGCTACCGCGTGGTGGCGGAGCGAGCGGTGTCGCTGGCCACCGTCGCGGAAGACCCGGCCACGGCAGCAGGACTCCTGGGCGCGTCTTCCATCGAAGCGGTGAGAGGGCCGTCCGTGGCGCAGGTCCGTACATTGCTCCAGTCACCGAAGTCCCCCGTCGTGCGTGCCGCGGCTGCACGGGCCCTGGCGACCTCGCCCGTGACAGAGCTCTCCGCGAGCCTCGATGCACTCGCCGCCCGCTACAGCGCTGAGCCTGAGGCGAGCGTGCGCGCAGCGCTGCTGGAATCCATCTCCCGGCTGGGCCTGAGCCGCGCCGTGCCCGTCCTCGAGCGGCTCCGTGACACGAACGCCGCGGCTCGAGACGAAGTGAATCCCTGGATTGCACTGCTCGCGGAGCATCCCCAGCGGTGGGAAATGCTCGATACCGCACGGAGACACTCTCACCGATGAACGGGGCATTTTGACCTGCACCCTGCCTCGGGACGCGTTAGCTACGCCGGCCACGGCCCGCGGGCCGACCACTCACCGAGGGAGCGACAGGCAATGCCCCAGACGAAGCTCGAAGCACGCAAGGCACTCGGAACCACGGGCCTTCAGGTATCCCCCCTGTGCCTGGGAGGGAACGTCTTCGGTTGGACAGCCGACGAGGCGACCTCGTTCGCGGTGCTCGATGCCTTCGTCGACAACGGCGGCAACTTCATCGACACAGCTGACGTCTATTCGAGCTGGGTCCCCGGCAACCGCGGCGGCGAGTCGGAGACGCTCATCGGCAAGTGGCTGAAGTCGCGCGGCGCTCGGGAGCGCGTCGTCATCGCCACCAAGGTGGGCTCGCAAACAGAGCTGGGGAAGGGCCTGGGCCGCGAGCACATCCAGCGCAGCGTGGAGGCCTCGCTGCGCCGGTTGCAGGTGGACGTCATCGACCTCTACTACGCGCACTACGAGGACCTGGACACGCCAGTGGAGGAGACGATGGCGGCCTTCGACGCGCTGGTGCGCGCCGGCAAGGTCCGCGCACTGGGCACCAGCAACCACTCCCCGCAGCGGCTCACCGAGTCGCTGGAGGTGTCCCGCCGCAACAACCTCGCCCGGTACGCGGTGCTGCAACCGCACTACAACCTCGTCGAGCGCAAGGACTTCGAGTCATCGCTCCGGGGCATCTGCGAACGGGAAGGGCTCGTGGTGGCGCCCTACTTCGCGTTGGCCTCGGGCTTCCTGACGGGCAAGTACCGCAAGGACCAGCCACCTCCGAAGTCGGCCCGCGCCGAAGGCGTGCTGAAGCAGTATGGAAACGCGCGAGGCTGGGCGGTGATTGATGCCCTGGAGGCCGTAACGCGCCGGCATCCGGGAGCGAACTTCGCCCAGGTCGCGCTCGCGTGGCTCGCGGCTCAGCCCACCATCGTGGCGCCCATCGCGAGCGCGACGTCCGCCAGCCAGACACAGGAACTGCTGGGTGCGTTCACGTTGCAACTGACGGAGGAGGACCTCCGCGCCCTGGACGTTGCGTCGTCCCGCGAGGCCTGAGAAGGCTCGAAGCCCATGAGCACGTTCACCGACTTCAAAACGGCCGACCTCTGCGATGCCCACGCGGGCACGCCGCGGTTCCAGATTGCCGAGCCCGGGTTCCAGGACTACGGCGGCGTCCGGACCTTCGCGGGTCCCATCAGCACGGTGCGGGCACCCGAGGACAACTCCCTCGTGCGCAAGGCCTTGGAGGAGCCCGGCCAGGGCCGGGTGCTGGTAGTGGACGGAGGAGGCAGCCGCCGCTGCGCGCTCGTGGGAGACCAGCTCGCGTTGCTCGCCCAGCAGAATGGCTGGGCGGGCGTGGTGGTGAATGGCTGCATCCGAGACGCCGAGGACGTGGGCCGCATGCGCATCGGCGTCAAGGCGCTGGGCACCCACCCGCTCAAGAGCCTCAAACGCAACGAGGGACAACGTGACGTGGAGGTCCGCTTCGCCGGAGTCACCTTCCGCCCCGGCCACTACGTCTACGCGGATCTGGACGGCATCGTCACCTCCGAGTCGCCCCTGGGCTGACGCCAGAGGCCCCGGGCGGAAGTGCGGGCACTACCCGCGTCGCCACCACTTCCGCCGCGCGGCCCTCACATCGGACCAGTCCACCAGGCAGTCGTGCACGTTCTCCTGGCCGCGTTGGGCGTCAGGCATGTCCCCTGACTCCACTCGCGAAACCAGCTCCGGCAGCCGCTCGTAGAACGTGGGCGAACGGTACTGGGGATGCAATGTCCACAGGCCCGGCGCGGCGCCCAGGAAGTCCAGCCGCCACAACCCGCGACGCTTGAGCCTCCGGGTGACCAGGTTCTCCGGCTCGCGGTACGGCGGATTGCCCGCGCGTAAGGCACGCAGCACGTGAATGGGCGGCGCCAGCTTCGCCTGCAGCGGGCCTATCCGGCGCACCAGTGCATCGCGGTCCACGAAGAAGGCCCGGCTACTGAAGCGCCGGAAACGGAACGCGTGGGAGCCCTGTGCATCGGGCTCGTACCAGCGACTGTCTCCCGCAATCGTCCCGTCCGCACGCGGCGGGCCCGACAAGGGACTGCAGCTCACCAACTCCTCGCGTGACGCGAGCTGCGCGGCCGCCTCCGCCATCCAGGCGCGCGACGCTCCGCCGACGAGCATGTCGGCATCCAGGTGCATCACGTGCGGGTGCTTCGCCGCCGCGAGCCCGAAGAAGTAGGAATGGAAGGGCCCGCCGCGCGAGTCCTTCATGGGCAGCCGGGAGCCTCCGAAGAACTGCTCGGAGAGTGACTTCGTGACGGCGGGGGAGTAGTCCACCTCCACCAGCCGGATGCGCGGATCCGCCGAGGACAGCTCCGACAGCAGCGCGTCCATCTTCGGCTTTCGCTCCAGCCATGCCCCCGCGAAGCGGCTGCCCTGGCTGCGGTGCAGGTCCAGCACGAGCAGCACCTCCTGCACGGAGGGCCCGAGCTGGCGCAACTGATGCGGAAGGATGAGGCGCGCGTGCGGATAGTCCGTCGGCGCGAGGTTGATTTGCAGGGTGACCGGGCTCACGGAGTGTCCAGCAAGAGGGAGGTCGCGTCATCCATGACGGAATGGCCCTCACTTGCCATACCCACGGTGCACCAGACAACTGAAGGAGGAGTGGTCCTGGCAGGAGTCGAACCTGCGGCCTCTCGGTCCGCAACCGAGTGCTCTATCCCCTGAGCTACAAGACCGGAACTGCGACTGCGAGAGCGCCCCAGCCACGAGGCGCGGTGTCAGAAGGAAGCGATGCCGTCGAACAGGTCTTCCGGCTCGGACTCGATGGGGAGGGGATTCATGGGCGTCACCTCGGGGATGAGCGCTCCGACAGGGAATCGAACCCTGTTCACACGGTAGACGGCCGTGCTGCGATTCCAATCGCATCCCGGAGCAGTGGGGTTGACCCGGAAAAGAAAGAGGCCGGGTCCCCTCGGGGAGCCCGGCCTCTTGCCTGCCATGCCCTGTCCTTCGACGGGGCACGGTGGGTCAAAACCCAGGCGGGAGATCTCGACGGGAGGTCGCCCCCCGCTTGGAATCACGAGCGGTGGCCCGGCCAGCGAGTGCGAGCGCATCGATGCCGATGACAGTATCGTTCAGGGTGTCGGGATTCATCGGGCTCGTCAGGTTCGCCGTCTTCATGGCCACCGCTCCTTTCATGGGAAATGGACGCAATGGCCGCACAGGGCCTGACAGGCTGTGCACGGGCTGAAGACAGGGACGCGATGGCGGAGGACGCACAGCAGCAGGGCTACACCCAGTGGGCACCGCCTATCGAGATGGCGGATGCGGTGGACGCGTTCTGGCAGTTCTGGGTGCCCCGAAAGCCCCACGACGTCCCCCTCCCCCGGCAGCACCGGGTCCTTCCGGATGGCTGCACCGACCTCATCTTCGGATTCCAACACGCCCCAGGCCCGGTGTGGCTGGCCGCACCCCGGCTGGCCGTCGTCGGCCCCATGAAGCGCTTCATCCTCGTCGACCTCGAGCCCGGCGGGGTGAGCCTGGGCGTCAGGCTCCGCCCTGGCTGGGCGCAGGCCCTGCTGGGTGTCAGTCCGCGTGAACTCTGCGGACTCAACGTCTCCGCCCAGGACTGCTCGCCCGCCCTCATGCAGTTTCAGCGGCGGATGGAAGACTGCGCCTCGCCCGCCCAGGCCATGGCCCTGCTCCAGCGCACCATCGCCCGACGCTGGGCTTCGTTCCGGAGCATGGCGAAGCCGCGCGCCGTCCAGGCCCTGGGACACCTCCAAGCCTCGTCGGGACAGGTGCGCATGGCCGCGCTCGCTCGCGAGCTGGGCGTGAGTGAGCGCACCCTGCACCGGGACATCCTGGACGAAGCCGGCGTACCGCCGAAGCTGCTCGCGCGCGTGCTGCGCCTCCAGCGGGCGGTGTCCCTGCTGCGCTCCCGTGAGGGCACGGACCTGTGTGACGTCGCGCTCGAATGCGGCTACGCGGACCAGGCGCATTTGTCACGAGACGTGCGGGAACTGGCCGGCGTGTCGCCCACCGCACTCGTGGGTTGAGCGCTGTCCGATTCCTTCAAGACAGGCCCGTGCCATCCGTGTGACGACGCACTCACACAGACGTCCCACTGACCAACAGGAGTCCGCCATGAAGCTCGGCTACATCATCCTCTACGTACCGGACGTGAGCGCCGCCATCGTCTTCTACGAGAAGGCCTTCGGACTGGCGCGCCGCTTCATCCACGAGAGCGGTGGCTACGCGGAGATGGAGACAGGCACCACCGCCCTCGCCTTCGTCGAGGAAGGCGCGGCGAAGGAGCATGGCTTCACCGTGCGCCATCTGCGGCCGAAGGAAGACGCCGCGGCCATCGAACTGGCGCTCGTCACTCCCGACGTGGCCACCGCGTACACACGCGCCGTGGAGGCGGGCGCCGAGGCCACGCAACCTCCCAAGCAGAAGCCCTGGGGACAGACGGTGGCCTACGTGAGAGACATCAACGGCGTCCTGGTGGAGCTCTGCTCGCCGATGGAGGGGTAGTGGCAGTCGGGACGACTGGATTCGAACCCGCGACCGGGTGGAGCGAAACCCCAGCAGGAGCGCGCCTGGAGTTGCCCCCATCAAATCGGACAGCTCGGGGTTGGGAATTAGCAGTACGGAATTCGCGGGGTGACATCATCTTCAGTCCGCGACGAGGGCGGCAGCGGCCGTAGTCGTCGTCCCGTCCGGCGGCCGTGCATCACTGGTGGGCGCCGTGGGGTCGCCCGCCGTCACCTTGCCCGCGTGCGGCGCGCGCTCAGACGCGACCTTCGGACTCAACCGCCACTCGCGCTCCGTGATGAGCCGCGCGCCGCGCGTGCTGAACAGGTAACTCCACACCCACGTGACGAACACGCCGAAGCGGTTCTTGAAGCCCACCAGGTACCAGACGTGGATGAAGAGCCACGCCACCCACGCGACGAAGCCCGTCAGCCTGGCGCGGCCCGTCTCCGCGATGGCCCGGTGCTTGCCGATGGTGGCCATCGCGCCCTTGTCCTTGTAGCGGAAGGGCGTGCGGGGGCGGCCGCGCAGGTCCGCGAGGACGTTGCGCGCCACGGCCCGGCCCATCTGCATGGCCGCAGGCGCGACACCGGGCACGAGCTTACCGTCCAGCTCCACGTGGGCCACGTCACCCGCGGCGAAGACCTCCGGGTGGCCGGGCAGCGTGAGATCCGCCGCCACCTGCACGCGCCCCGCGCGGTCCAGCGGCACGCCGAGCCCGCGCGTGAGGTACTCGGCCTGCACACCTGCAGCCCACACCACCGTGCGCGAGGCCAGGCGCTCGGAGCCGAGCATCACACCCTCGGCGTCCACCGCCGTCACGCGTGCCTCCGTGCGCACTTCCACGCCCAGGGCCGCAAGGTCGCGGTGCGCACGCACTCCCAGCTTCTCGCTGAAGGACGGCAGAATGCGTGGGCCCGCCTCCACGAGGAAGACGCGCGCGCGGGACGGTTTGATGCGACGGAAATCGCGCACCAGCACCGTGCGGCTGATGTCCGCGATGGCGCCCGCCAGTTCCACGCCCGTCGGGCCCGCGCCCACGACGACGAAGCTCAGGAGCGCGCGCTGGCGCTCGGCGTCGCGCTCGTTTTCCGCCTGCTCGAAGGCGCTGAGGATGCGGCGGCGCAACTCCGTCGCCTGCTCCAGCGTCTTGAGTCCCGGGGCGAAGTCCTCCCACTCCGACTTGCCGAAGTAGCTGTGCTGCGCGCCGCACGCGATGACGAGGTAGTCGTAGCGCAGCCGCACGTCGCCCTCACCGCCCACCCAGCGTTCCTTGAGGTTCACCCACGTGACGCGGCCCAAGTGCACCGACACATTGGGCTTGCGTGCGAACTGCGAGCGGATGGGCACCGCGATGTCCGCGGGGCTCAGTCCGCTAGTAGCCACCTGGTAGAGCAGCGGCTGGAAGAGGTGATGGTTGCGCTGGTCGAGGACCGTCACGTACAGCGCCGAGTGGCGCGCGAGCGCCTTGGCGGCCGTGAGTCCGGCGAAGCCCGCACCCAGCACGACGACGTGCTTCTGGCCGAGGGCGAGCGGAGGCGTGATGGGGTCCATGGGACATCTCCTTCACCTGGCCGTCGCACACGGCCGAGTAACCGTGGTGCGCCACCATGGCGTTGATGAGGCTCAGCCGATAGGCGCAGCGCGCGTCGTCGCCAGGGCTCGATACGTACTGCGCGCGCTCGGATAGACAGCCCCTAGTGCGCGTCCCCGCCGCTGGTGAACTTCAGGCCGATGACAGAGACGACCATGAGTCCGAGGAAGAAGAAGCGCCCCAGTGTGGCCGGCTCACGGAAGAGCACGATGCCAACAAGCGCGGCGCCCAAGGCCCCAATTCCAACCCAAACCGCGTACGCAGTTCCGGCCGGCAGCGTGCGCATCGCAATGGACAGCAGCGCCAAGCTGCTAATCAACGTGACGGCAACAAAGAGACTGGGCCAAGGCCGGGTGAAGCCCTGCGTATACTTGAGGCCCACAGCCCAGCACGTCTCCAGCAACCCAGCAACGAGAACAAGCAGCCACGACATGACGCACCCCTGGTCAGGGCGTCGTCTTACGTAACCGGGTACGGCGCATCTCGTCCGGGCAGGGCTGCAATCTGAACTGATTGCAGCTGGTGCGGCTGGCCTACTAGCCCGGCGAGGCCGTTTTGTCCACCGCAGTAGCTTGTGAGTCGACAGGCTGGATGCTGGGCAGTGGAGCTGCCCTCGTCAAATCGGACAGCTCAGGCTTGGGAATTGGCAATACGGACCGCGATGAGGGTGGCAGCGGTTGTAGTCGTCGAACCAGGCGGGCCATCTGGCGTTGGGTGACGGACGCGATCAAGGAGCACCGGCACCTGCGCGGGCCCTACGTGTTCTGCCTGGATGACGGCAAGCCGCTGACTGCCCACAGGATGGACAGGCCGCTTCAGCACTCGCTTCGACGAGCGGGCATCACTCGCGAGGTGGGAATCATCGGCTGGCTCGACTTGCGCCACACCGACGCAAGCCACCTCGCCATGCGAGGCGTTCCGAGGCGTTCCGCGGAAGGTCATTCAGGATCGATGGGCCACACGCCGCCATCGACATGACGGAAAAGCGGTACGCCCATCTCAGGCCGGATACGCGGAGGAACGCCGTCAGCGTCCTGGGGACCTGCCTGTTGCGCCCACATGCGACACAGGTGCAACACGGACGAAGGCCGTTGCCAACCATGCGTCCTTGGACTCGGAAAACTTGCCGCGGGCGGGATTCGAACCCGCACGATCTGCATTCTGAGTGCAGTGCCTCTACCAGTTGGGCTACCGCGGCGTTCTTCGATGACGGCAACCCGGGTGGGCTGCCGGAAAGCGGTCGACGGGATTCGAACCCGTGTTCACCTGGATGGCGACCAGGGGCCTGACCACTCGGCCACGACCGCATGTGCTGCCACGACCCGGAAAAGAAAGAGGCCGGGTTCCCTCGGGGAGCCCGACCTCTGGCCTGCCATGCCACGTCGATGGACGGGCGAAAGGCGTCAGAGTCCGGGCCATCTACCGCCAATGGGTAGACCAGGCAGCACGGGAGCGGGCAGCAGGGCGACGGGCGCGAGCACGCCGATGCCGATGACAGTGTCGTTCAAGGTGTCGGGATTCATCGGGCTCGTCAGGTTCGTCGTCTGCATGTCACCGCTCCTTTCTGTGAAAAATGACGCGCTGGAAGCGCGGGGCCTGACACGGCACCACGCCTGTCACCGGCCCGGCCAGCGGATGGGGTAAGAAGGCCCTGGAGCCTGCGCCGCCTCCCCCAGGCCGAGGTCACCCGGGCGGCGTCCCCTCGATGAAGACCGTTCCCTGCCTGCTCGCATGGTCCGCGATGTTGTTCCTGTCCGGGTGTGCGGACACCGGCGATGACTGCGACCTCGTCCCGCTGCCAGGAGGCCTGGGACAGCTCCCGCCCCTGCTGTCGCTGGAGCTCCCGGCGGAGCTCCATGTCCAGCCGAGCCTGAACTCCACCTGTGAGGGCCTCGATACTTCCCAGGTCCCCGACAGCATCACGGCGGAGGTGTTCGACCCGAACAACCACGCCGTGGCCTCGGAGGCGTCCCTCACCGGCAATGGACAGGCGGCCACCGTCCGCTTCACCCCGACGACCACCGGACGCCACCACGTCCGCGTCGCCTTCGCCCCGGTGGGCAGCCTCCAGCAGTTCGGCGCCTACGTGTCACGCGCGTGGACCGGAGGAGAGCCGACAGTGCTCCCGCTGCCCCGCTGCACGCAACTGGACCGCACCACGCATGGCACCTGGCTGTGTGACGGTGTGGCGGTGCACACGGCGAACGGAACCCAGACGCCACTCGGCGGCGTCTCCGGCATGCCCGACGTGGCCGTCGCGGGAGATGTCGTCTGGGTCGTGGGCGAGGACCGGGTGCGCCGCTTCGTCGACACGGGCTCGGAACTCGAACTCACCGGCTCGCTCCTGCTCAACCAGCGCGACACCATGAAGGTCATCCAGAACCGGCTCGCCACCGCGGATGAGCTGTGGGTGCTCGACTCGGAGCGCCTGCACCGCTTTGCCTTCACCTCAGAAGGTGTCGTCGTTGGTGCCACCCCCACTCCGTGGGGACGGGCCAACCAGTTGCCCTTCGGCGTCGACATGGTGCTGGGCCTGCTCGTGCGTCTGGGCCCCGACACGGTCAGCGTCATCCAGGTGACGCAGGAACCCGACAGCCGCGCGTGCACGTTCCGGTTGGGCCCGAGCGGGGCCTTCGTCGCCTCGGAGGCGCCGTGTCAGCGCCTGCCGGGCGTGCCAGCGGGCATCGAGGCTGGCGCGGTGTGGACCCGCGTGGACACCCTGCTCCCGCCGCAGCCAGGACAGACGCTGTACCGGTGGGCCGCGGTGGATGGCGCGCTGACCGAACGAGGCACCCTGGTCGTGGACGCGCCGCTCGAGTTGGTGAGCGCGCCCCTCCGCCCCGGCTTCGCCATCCCCTTCATCCAGTGGCGGCAGTCACGCATCGGCTCCGCAGTGCCCGTGCCGCCCGAGTCACAGGGCCCGCTGGGACTGGAGCTGCTGCCGGGCAACGCGGACCTGTCTCCCGGACTGCGAACCCTCTCTCCGCGCTTCTACTGGGAGGCCGGCGGCGGGCAGGGCCTCGGCGGCACGCGGGTGTACGAACGGCGTGCGTCTTCGTTGAAATAACGAGACGGTTGGGGCACACACGGAAGGAAAGCGCGAAATGTCGCCTGCCTGCCTCTCGCGATACCTGGCCTTCCGGGTGTAGAGAGGCCCGCGCGCCGCGGCACCACGCGCTCCACCCTACACGCCCGGAGGTGAGCCCCCATGATGGAAAGCCCCCAGAGCGCCGCGCTCTCCATGGAGGAACTGCACGAGGCGTGGCCCGTGCTCTCCGTCGATGAGCGGCTGGAGGGCTTCCGGTTGCTTCCCGCTTCGGTGGCGGACGACTTCTTCCTGGCGTTGTCGGCGCGTGAGCAGGCGGAGCTCATCCTCCACCTTCAGCCGGCCGAGCGACGGACCTGGGTCCGGCTGCTGCCCCCGGACGACCTGGCCGACCTGGTACAGGCGGTGGAGCCCGAGCAGGCGGAGTCCATCCTCTCGCAGCTCGACGACGCCAGCCGCCGCGAAGTCAACGTGCTCCTGGCCTACGCGGAGGACGACGCCGGCGGTCTGATGAATCCGCGCTTCGCTCGCGTGCGGCCGGACATGTCCATCGACGAGGCCATCAGCTACCTGCGCAAGCAGGCGCGGGAGCGGGTGGAGACCGTCTACTACGCCTATGTGCTCGACGCCGAACAGCACCTGCTGGGCGTGCTGTCCCTGCGTCAGCTCTTCCAGACGGCCAGCGACAAGCGCGTGGCGGACGTCATGCAGCGCGACGTCATCACCGTGTCGGAAGACACCGACCAGGAGGCCGTGAGCCGGCTGTTCACCGAGCACGGCTTCATGGCCCTGCCGGTGCTCGACGTCCAGCAGCGGATGAAGGGCATCGTCACGGTGGACGACATCGTCGACGTCGTCCAGGAAGAGGCCACCGAGGACATCCAGAAGGCCGGCGGTATGGAGGCCCTGGAGGCGCCCTATTTCGAGACCGGCTTCTTCGGCATGCTGAAGAAGCGCATCGGCTGGCTGCTGGTGCTCTTCCTAGGGCAGATGCTCACCGCCACCGCGATGAGCAGCTTCGAGGACGAAATCGCCACCGCCGTGGTGCTGAGCCTCTTCGTGCCGCTCATCATCTCCTCGGGCGGCAACTCCGGCAGTCAGGCCTCCACGCTCATCATCCGCTCGCTCGCGCTGGGCGAGATGCGACTGAGGGACTGGTGGCGCGTGGCTCGCCGAGAGCTGCTCTCCGGACTGGTGCTGGGCGTGGTGCTGGGTGTGGTGGGTCTGGCGCGCATCCTCATCTGGAACTCCATCTCCGGCGTCTACGGGGAGCACGCCTTGGTGCTGGGCATCACCGTCGCCCTGTCCGTGCTGGGCGTGGTGACGTTCGGCACCCTGGCCGGCTCCATGCTGCCCTTGGTGCTGCGAAAGTTCGGCTTCGACCCCGCGAGCGCCTCCGCTCCCTTCGTGGCCACACTGGTGGACGTTAGCGGCGTCCTCATCTACTTCACCGTCGCCAGCCTCCTGCTGCGCGGTACGCTGCTCTGAAGCGCCGGGGCCCGTGAGGCCGCGGCTTCGCGGGAGACACGGCCATGCTTCACCTGACCCCACGGCGCACCCTCGACCTGGAGGCGCCCGCCGCGCCAGGACGTCCGTCTCACGTCACCGCCTCGATCGGACTGGTCCGCTCGGGCGACTGGCTCTACACCGTCGCGGATGAGCCGCTGCACCTGGCCGCGTTCCCCCTGTCGAGGGCAAGTCCCGGTCATGGCGTGGTGCTCTTCGCGAACCACCAGCCCGAAGCGCCCGTCTCCCTCAAGTCGTCGCAGCCCGACCTGGAGGTGCCCTGCCTGCTGGCGCCCCAGGGCAGCTCGCCCCACGGTTCGCTGCTGATGCTGCCGTCGGGCATCTCCGCGGGCAGGCAGCGCGGCGCGCTGGTCGCCCTGGGCGCGGACGGCACCCTGGCGGGAGATGCCCGGGCCGTGGACGTCACGGCGCTGTACACCCAGATCAGCCGGGAGTTCGGACCGCTCCGCATCGCCGGGGCGGCGATGTCGGGCGGACTGATGCGGTTGCTCCAGCGCGGCAGCGGCGAGCCCGGCACCGACGCCCTCGTGGACCTGGACGCGGAGCGGGTACTGCGCGGACTGGAAGCCGGCGCGCTGGGCCCGGACGTAGTGCGCATGACGCGCCGATGGGAGCTGGGACAGGCCGGAGGCATGCGGCTGTCCTTCACGGCGGCGTCGCCGCTTCCTGGCGGGCGGATGGTCTTCACCGCGACCGCGGGGAGCACCGGCCCGACGGCAACCGTGAGCGGCTCCGTCGTGGGCGTGCTGGCGCCGGATGGCTCGCCGCAGTTCCTCGACGCGCTGGAGGGCCACGTGACAGTGACAGGCGTGGATGCCCGGGTGGAACAGGGGCGCGTGCGGCTGCTCCTGGCGGCCCTCTCCGAAGATGGGGCGGGCCCCGCGAACCTGCTGGAAGCGACGCTGGACGTCCCGGCGTAGGGCGGCGCGTCCGCCCCGCGTCAGTCGTGCTCGTGCGCGGCTTCCTCGGGGCGGCCACCGACGGCTTCCAGCGACGTACGCGCCGGGCGGACGCGGTCGAAGGCCACCTCGCGCTGCCCCACGCCCGCGGCCGTGGTGTTGGCGATGCGCCGACGCGCCCTCGCGATGTAGTCCTGCACCAGCGCGGGGTCAGGGTGTGTCTTCAGCGCATCCACCCACGTCTCGATGGCCTTCTCGTTCTCTCCGGCGTCGGCGCGCAGCTTGCCCATCTCGAAGAGGGCGTGCGGCGCCAGCTCGGAGTCCGGGAAGCGCGTGCGCAGGTCCGCGAAGGTGCGGGAGGCCTCCTGGCGGCGGCCCTCCATCATCGCGATGGCCTGGGCTTGGAGGTACAGGGCGTCATCCACGTAGGCGCTCGTGGGGAAGCGCTCCATGACTCGGCGGGTCTCCAGCTCGCACTGCTGATAGTCGCCCAACTCGAAGTAGAGCTTGGTGACCAGGTAGTGCAGCTCCGCGCCCTGCGGCGGATTGAGCTTGAGGGCCGCAGTGAGCTGGTCGATGGCGCCGCGCAGGTCGCGGTAATGCACGCGCAGCAGGTCCGCCAGGATGATGCGGGACTCGAGCGCCTCCGGCGACTCGGGGCACTGCTGGATGAGCTCGCGGTAGACGCCCACCGCCTCCTTCACCTTGCGCTGCTCCAGCCAGTAGACATCCGCGGCCCCCTTGAGGGCGCGCGCGCGGAGCACCAGCGCCTCCGGTGAGGAGTCGTGGCGAAGCGCGTCGAAGGCCTTGCGGTACTCGACGAGCGCCTCGTCGGGCCGCTTCTCGAAGGTGGCGTCACGGGCCCGCTGGAGATGGTCCACGGGCTTGTCCCGGCACGCCGTGGCGGCCAGGGACAGCACGGCGAGCGCGAGCCGCAAGGACTTCATCAGTCGCAGGCCTCCGGCGTCACGGTGACGCACTTCGTGTCCTGACAGCGGACGCAGACTTCCACTGGCGAGACGTCGGTGACGCAGACGTTGACCCGCGAGGTGCGCGGGCAGTCCTCGGACGTGACGCAGCGGTAGGGCTCCCCGCCATCACGCGTGATGGCGCTGGCCGTCGAGCCACAGACTTCCAAGTCGTTGCATCCGAAGAGGCCCACCGCGATGGCGGCGAACGCTCCGCACAAGGCGCGTCTCACGGCGGCGGTTGTACCCGGATTCGCCCGCGTCGTCACTGACGCCCCGCTCGCTCGCCTGGCGCCAGGAGCCGCGTTCGCGATTTTGGGACAGGGATGTCGGGTGTGTCATGGAGCACCCGGTGTCAGGGCCGTTCTGGGCGCTCGCGTCAAGGCACCGCCGGGGAGATGGCGGCGAAGGCCGCGACAAGGACATGCTGAGCGCCAACGACACGCATGAGCCTTCCATCCCATCCAAGAGCCGTCATCACGGGTGCAGGCAGCGGCCTGGGCCGCGCGCTCTGCGAGGAGCTCGCACGCAGACGGGCCCGCGTGCTCGTCACCGACATCAACGCCGCCTCCGCCGAGGAGACAGCGCTGCGCGTCACCCGCGCGGGAGGCGAAGCGCACGTCCATGTCTGTGATGTCACCGAGCCGGCCCAGGTCGAAGCCATGGCCGACGCCGCGGAGCAGGCCCTGGGCGGCGTGGACCTGCTGGTCAACAACGCGGGCGTCGTCAGCGCGGGCCCAGTGGGCGAGCTGTCACTCTCCGAATGGAAGCGCGTGCTGGACATCAACCTGTGGGGCGTCATCCACGGCTGCCATGTCTTCGTCCCCCGGATGCGCAGGCAGGGGTCCGGCCACATCCTCAACATCGCCTCGGCGGCGGGACTCGTGTACGTGCCCGACCTGGCGGCCTACAACGTGTCCAAGGCGGGCGTGATCGCGCTCTCCGAAACACTCCACGCCGAACTGAAGGCCACCGGCATCGGCGTCACCGTGGCGTGCCCCAGCTTCTTCCGCACCCGAATCGCCAGCACGGGCCACTACACCAAGGACACGCTTCGAACCCTCGCCGGCTTGATGCTGGATGAAGCCCGCCTGGGCCCGGAGGTCGTCGCGCGCAGGCTCCTGAAGGCCGTGGACGCGCGAAGCCTCTACACCGTCCCCATGGCGGATGCGCGCTGGGGCTGGCGCCTGCGCCGCATGGCCCCCAGCCTCTTCCTCCGCGCCGTCGCCGCGATGAACCCCTCCGCTCGCGCGTGGCTTCTGCGACGACGCTGAGCCCCTTCAAGGCGCTGGCCGACAGAGGCCGCGCTCGATGAGGCTCGACGGCAGCATCCCATCCTCGCCCGGCTTGAAGATGGGCTGCATTTTCGCCACGCCCTTTCGTCGCTGTTCGTCCTGTCGCTGCGCCTGCGCGGTGCCGCGAGGTGGAGATGTCCCGCCGCCAGTCGCAGCGCTTCCGCGAAAGGCTCAGCGTCTGAGCGCCGTCAGTTGTTGCCGCGCGGCGCCTTGCCGGAGGTGAGCACCGCCTTGTCCACCGAGGCGACACCACTGCCGCGCCGCTTGAGCTGACGCGCGCGGTCCTCCTGCTTCTTGTAGTGCTTCATCATCGCGATCATGTGTGGGTCGGACGTCTCGCAGTGCAGCTGCGTCACTTGCTGGTGGCGGCGACCAAGCTCCTGCCACGTCTGGAGCATGGCCTGGTTGCCCAGGAGCCGCTCCTCGACGGAGTCGAGCACCGCGTCCATCGCCTCGCCTTCGGCCTCCAGCGCCGCGAGACGCTCCTGAGCCTCCTGAGAGGGCGACATGCACCCCGTGCCCAGGGAGAGTCCCATCACCATGGAAAGCCCGAGCCACCTCCGCCGAATCCCCACGTCGCCTCCCGCAGTGTCTCGCGCCGCCCACCGGCCGCTTACGCGAAACGCAAGCTAGGGAGGCACCCCCGGGGCGACAACCCGCCCAAGCAGCAGAGGCAGTCGTTCTTTCAGCAGGCGACGATTCCCGACACTGGTGGCGCGGGGGGCAGGTCGGCGGCGGAAGGGGATGCGCGCACACCTGCGTCCAGCCAACGACGTGCGGCCGCCCGCGCACTGTCCGGTGACGTCTACTTCGGCACGGCCTTGAGCGATGCCTTGCCGTCCTTGATGACGACCTTGAACTCCACCGCCTTCGCGTTGTGCTGCTTGAGCAGCTCCGGCACCTGCTTGCGCAACGTGGCCGCCACCGACTCGTAGGACAGCTTCGACGTGTCCTCCTGGCAGCGGCGCTTCGCGGTGACGTACGCGTCGTAGACGGCACGCAGCTTGTCATCCGCCAACCCGCCTCCGCCGCTCGCCGAGGGGGGCCGGGATGCGGCAGAGGAAGGCGGCATCGAAGCGGGCCGCGACGGCGGAGGGATGTTGCCGGCCGTGCCCGTGCCGGGCGCCCTCGGCGGGGGAGCCATGCTCCCGGCGCCGGTGGCCACGGGCCGCGACGGAGGCGGCGTGCTGCTCGCGCCGACGGCAGAAGTCCTCGACGGAGGCGGCGTGCTGGCCACGGCGCCCGGTGCCTTCGCCGCCATGCCCGGCGGCGCCACCGACGTGCCGTGCGCAGGCGTGCCACCCGCCGCGGGCGTCACAGTGGGCTGCCCGCGCGGAGGTGTCCCCGCCACGGGCGCCACGGAGGGAATGCCTGTCAGCGGCGCAACGGCGGGGGCGCCTCGCAGCGGCGTGCTTCCCACCGCGGGCGTGAGGGGCGCAATGGCGGGCGTCAGCGGCGCGACCGCAGGCGGGCCCTTCGACGGCGCTCCACCCGTGGCTTGGAGAAAGCTGGCGGCCACCTGCGGCTCGTTGACGGGACGGGGGCGGATCAACTCCTCCACCTCCTCGAAGTCCATGTCGGAGATGTCCTCCGGCAACTCGACCACGCCCTTCTGCCCCGCCGTGCCCGTCGCGCCGGCCTTCCGGGTCTCCGCGCGGCGGCGCGCCTTGAAGACATCCCGGCGATAGGTGCCCGCTTCGATTTCCTGGAGCGTGCGCATCCACAACCGTTCGTACGTGAGGAACTTGTTGTACAGGCCGGCGACGCGGAACTTGGCGGAGGTGCTGCGGATGAACGCGCCCTTCAGCTTGTTCATCCGCTTCTTGAGGTCTTCGTGAGCGCGCGACGGCGCCTGACGCTCGTTGCCCAGGAAGTACTGTTCGTAGAGATTGCGAAGGACGGCGACCTCCGCCTCCAGGGCTTCGCACTCCTGGAGGACGGCCTCGCTGGAGCCGGGGTCGGCCGGGGTGGACCTGCCAGCGAAGCTCTTGGATGCGGACTGTCGGGCGTCGGGGGGCGGCATGACTCCTCAGAGTGTCCCCAAGAGGCCCGCGCGATTCAACCTCACGCAGCCGAGGGGGTAGGCCCCAGGCTTTCCGCCTCGCTCTCCCGGCGGCGGCCCTTCTGGGCGAGCAGCACCGCGCCAAAGGTGAACATGCACAGGGAGATGAACTGGCTGGTGGAGACATTGTACCACGCCTCCAGCGGCACCGCCGCCGCCAGCTCCCCCGCCCCCAGCGACTGGAGCAGGCCGTGCAGGGTGCCGCGCTCCACGTCCCCACGGAACAGCTCCACCGTGCTCCTCAGCACCGCATAGGCCATCAGCCAGAACGCCAGGACGTGGCCATGGAAGCGGCGGTAGCGCCGGGCGTACAGCAGCCCCACGAAGAGCACCAGTTGCCCGACGGACTCGAAGAGCTGGGTGGGGTACACCCCCAGGGTGTAGCCCTGCTGCGCCACCCAATCCGAGATGCGTACCGCGCCAGGCGCGGCGTGGTGGAAGATTTCACCCGTAGCTTCCACGACGTACCGCGTGTCCTGGAGTTGGGATGAATACGCCAGGCTGGACGTGTTGCCCACCCCGCCCAGGAGGTCCTGCGCCACCCCGCTGCCGGGGAAGTGCACGGCGGTGGCGGCATGCGCGGGCGCCACGTCCCCCCAGCAGCAACCCGCGCTGAAGCAGCCCAGGCGGCCCAGGCACTGGCCCAACGACACGGTGGGGATGCACACGTCAGCGAGGCGCCAGAAATCCAGACCATGCATCCGCGCGAACACGAACGCGGCCACGGACGCGCCAATCAGGCCGCCATAGAAGACGAGCCCTCCGCCCAGGGAGAACACCTGCGTCCAGTCACGGGCGTAGTCCTGCCAGTTCACGAGCACGAAGAGCAGCCGGCTCCCGCCGATACCGCCGAGCAGAATCCAGACCGTCATGTCCATGATTTGCTCGCGCTTCTTCGGCCCCTCCACGTCCACCCACGCCCCGTCCTTCAGCTCCAGCGTGCGCCATTCGTCCTGCGCCAGCCGGCCCGCCACCGTCACCGCGGTGATGAAGCCCAGGGCCAGCAGCAGGCCATAGGTGTGCACGGGGATGCCCTCGCCCTTGGCACCCGGAAAGGCCCCGGGCGGCAGCGAGTACTGCAGGGCGAACCAGGCCAGCACCGCGCCCACGACGCCATACCCCGCGGCCCGCAGCAGCCGGTCTTGCGCGGACACTGGCACGCGCGTGCCCGTCCGGGCATCCAACTCACCCTCGGCGCTGCGCCAGCCATTGAAGACGACGTAGCCCACCGTGCCCGCGGCCATCGCGTACAGCAGGAGCTGCGACCAGAGCGAAGTGAAGGTGAGGTGGACGAGGACGGGGAGCATGGCAACGAAGGCTACCCTCGTTGCGCGGGCGGGACGACACGCATGCGCGCATCCGGGCCGCCTGGCTGCTCGGCCCGATGCGGCGGCCTAGGCCTGGGTGGGGGCCTGGGCCGGCTTCTCCTTGCGGACGAAGGAGTCGATGATGAGCATGCCCACGCCAATGCAGATGGCCGCGTCGGCGACGTTGAAGGACGGGAAGGTCGCCTTGTCGAACCAGTGGACCTCGAGGAAGTCGATGACGAAGGCCCGGGCGACGCGGTCGATGTAGTTGCCCAGCGCGCCGCCCAGCACCAACGGCAGCCCCCACAGCGCCCACTTCTCTTCCGGGTCCGTGCCGGTCAGCTTGCGGAAGCTGAAAGTGATGAGGATGAGCGCGCCAATGATGGCCACGTGGAAGAGCGGTACCCGCGCCTCAGGCGGCATGCTCCGGAACATGCCCCACGCGGCGCCCGGGTTCTCCAGGTAGCGGATGCGGAAGAACGACTCCGAAATCTCGATGTGCCGCCGGGGCTGATAGTGCATCCCCGTGAAGCCCTTGGGGGGCGGCTCGGAGTACATCGAGGCCAGGCGCTCGCCCAGGCTCTCCTTGCCTTCCATCTGGGTGGTCAGCTCGCGGACGACGAGGTACTTCGTCCACTGGTCGAGCACGATGACGCCAAGGGTGACGGCGAGGAGGATGATGTATTTGCGCGGCACGGGCCGGGACTTACACCAGCCGCCGCCCGCCCGTCACGGATTGGGGCTTTTCGGCGCCCGCAGCGAGTCCAGCAGCATGAGACCCACCCCGACGCTGATGGCCACGTCCGCCACGTTGAAGGTCGGCCAGCGCATCCCCGGCTGGTTGCGCCAGTGCCAGTCGATGAAGTCGATGACGTAGCCACGCAACAACCGGTCCACGAAGTTGCCCAGCGCACCACCCGTCACCAGCGCCAGGGCCACCCGGGCCAGCCGCTGCTCCATGGGCGTGCGCCGGTACATCACGAAGATGAAGCCCATGGCCGCCAGACTCACCACGAGGAAGAAGAGGCGTCGCACGCCCTCGGGCATGTCGCCGAAGATGCCCCAGGCCGCGCCCGGGTTCTCCACGTAGCGGAAGTGCCAGTAGTCCTCGATGAAGCGATAGGGCCGCAACACCCGGTACGAGCCGTCCTCGGGCGGCGGGCGGTTGTCCAGGTTCTGCTCGGTGACGAAGCCCGTCACCCGCGCCAGGCCTTCCCGCCCATCCAGGGCATCCGTCAGCCGAGAGACAGCTAGGTACTTGGTCACCTGGTCTGCGGCGAGCACCGCGACAATCACGAGGAGGACGAATCGATGGGAGACTTTCATGTCGCGCGCCCTCCTCTATCCCGCTCCTCGGAGTCCTGACAACGAAGAGTGCCCACCCGCCCCTTCCCTGTCCGCTCGCTCCATCTCCCGGCCAGCACGGGTTTGGGGCATGGTGTCACCATGCCGCCTGTTGAGCCCGACGTGAATCCTTCAGTCTCCGACACGCCCCCACCCACCGAGGCCGCGACCAAGCCAGCGAAGCCCTCGCTGATGGCCCGCTTCAAGAACCTGATGCTCGAATTCGGGCCGCTGGCGTTGGTGGTGAACTACGTCATCTTCGGCTTGGTAGTCGTGGGCTTCTACGCCGCCATCGAGTTCGGCTTCCAGCCCAGCAGCACCGGCGAGAAGGCGGGCAGTTGGGCGGCGGCCTACGCGGCGTCGCAGGTGGTGAAGCCGCTGCGCCTGGCCGCGGTGTTCGTGCTCACGCCGCTCATCGCCCGGATTCCTCCCGTGGCGCGCTTCATTGAGCGGAACAAGCACAAGTGGAGCTTCTGAGCCGAGGCCCGCGGCGGCCCAGGATGGCCGCCGCGAACCCGCCAGAAAGAGCGTCCCCTCAGAAGTTGGGGACGAGGAAGTCCTTCACCACGCCCATGTGCTGCATGTTGGAGGAACTGCTGTCGCCGGACTGCACCGGGGCAATCTCCGACAGCGGCCGGTAGGTGCGGCTGTCGAGCACCAGCCCGTTGGGGAAGGTGCTGGAGCCAATGACGGTCGCCTGCTGGTACTGGCGCAGGTCCTGGTCCACCAGAATCTGGTCGTAGGGCTTGTTGCGGTTGCTGTTGGTGCCCGTGTTGCCGTTGTGGTCCGCCGGGTGCGGCCCCGCCGTCGTCACGACCTGCCGGAAGGTGGCGAAGCAGGACTCGCTGAAGCTGTCCGTGTTCAGGTCGCCACCGATGACGAGGTAATCGTCCTCGGGAATCTGCGAGCGGACCTCATTGACGATGGACTGCGCCTCCGCGTTGCGGTTGCTGGAGCTGGACGTGAGCAGGTGCACGCTCACCGCCCAGAGGTCGCGGGGACCGGGGATGTCGATGCGCGCCCAGGCGAAGTCCCGGTTGGACACGCGCGGGTCGGGCCACTGGCCGAACTGGATGATGGGCCAGCGGCTGATGATGCCATTGGGAATCTGCGCGCCCGTCTCACGGGAGTAGTGGAAGCCCGGCGCAATCTGATCCACCAGCGAGCGGATGTCCGACGCCGAGTTGCTCCCGTAGTTGAACTCCTGCATCAGCACGATGTCCGGGTGCACGCCCTTGATGAGGCGGATGCCGTGCCCCGGGTCGTAGGACTGGTAGTTGCCGCTGCTGAGGTTGGACGCCATCACCCGGATGGGGGTGTGGCCCGCGTCCGTGCCACCGTCAGTCCCGGCATCCGTGCCCGCGTCCGTACCGGCATCCGTGCCCGCGTCCGTACCGGCATCCGTGCCCGCGTCCGTACCGGCATCCGTGCCCGCGTCGGGCTCGGTGCCAGCATCCGGCTCCGGGTCCACGCCCGCGTCCGGCTCGGGGTCGGTGCCGGCATCCGGCTCCGGGTCCACGCCCGCGTCTTCTTCCTGGGTGCCGCCGTCCGTCTCCTCGTTCGAGCCGCCGTCCACGCCCGCGTCGGTCGGCACGCACGCGTTGCTCGGCACGCAGTGGCCGCCCTCGGCCCCCTCTCCGGACGAGGGGCAGCAGACCGCATCCGGGTGCTCGCACGCGGTCTGCGAATCACAGGCCCGGACGCACAGGTGGCGGTCATGGGACGCGACGAAGATGCAGGATTCGCCCTGCGAGCAGTCTTCCCTGGCGCCCTCGGGGCTGCACTCCGTCCAGAGAACCCCTCCGTCCTCGAGCGGCTGCGGCACCTGAGGTGGGTTGCCCTCACCACACGCCAGGGAAAGAAGGGTGAGCGAAACCGCCGCGCACAGGAGGGAGGTGAGCGTCTTCTTCATGCTGTCGGACTCAGGAGTCGAGAGGGGGGAAATCGCCGACGACACCCAGGTGCGGACGGCGGCGGGAGTATAGGAACCCTCGATGTGACGATCTTGTGACTTATGGCACAGCTGAACGATTTTATCTACGCAGTCACTCCGAAACGTCACGGGAAGTCTGGCGGACCCGGCACGGCAGTCACAGAAACATCCCCGTGAAGCACGGAGGGCCGCGACAACGCGGGCCGGAGGGTGGACATGGGACAGCCGAAGGCCCAGGTGACGATGCGCTTCCATGGCGCGCTGAATGACTTCCTGTCTCCCGCGCACCGGCATCAGACGTTCAGCCACGCGCTGAGAGGCCGCCCGTCGGTGAAGGACCTCATCGAGTCCCTGGGTCCGCCCCACCCGGAAATGGACGTGGTGCGCGTGGATGGCGAGGCCGTGGGCTTCACGCACCGGGTGCAGCCGGGCGCGTGCGTGGAGGTCTACCCCACGTCCATGGTCGAGGAGCCCGGCGTCCGGGTGGGGCCTCCGCTCCAGGACACGCCCCGCTTCGTGCTCGACGTGGGGCTGGGACGGCTCGTGGGCTTCTTGCGGATGCTCGGCTTCGACGCCCTGTGGCGCAACGACTTCGCGGACGACACGCTCGCGCGGCTCTCACATGACGAGGACCGCATCCTCCTCTCGCGTGACATCGGGGTGCTCAAGCGCGGCGAAGTCCTGCGTGGCTACTTCCCCCGCTCGACGGACCCGGCGGAGCAACTGGTTGAGGTGGTGCGCCGCTACGGGCTGACGTCCCGCATGCATCCCTTCTCGCGCTGCGTCGCCTGCAACGCCGCGCTGACCTCCGCCGAGCCATCCGAGGTGGCCGGCCGCATCCCCGAGCGCGTGGCGGAACGGCACTCGCGCTTCCAACAGTGTCCGGACTGCCAGCGCGTCTACTGGGCCGGCACGCACCACCAACGAATGCAGGCCCTGGTGGTCCGACTGCGCGAGCTCGAAGGCGCCCCCTAGGCGTCCGGTTCGCTCAGAACATTGGAACCCGAGAAGTCACCAGGGCGTAACGGAAACCTCGCAAGCAATTGCAACTCCGCAACTCTTGCGAGGTCTCTTGAGACCCAACCCTGAGGTGCGACCCTAACGTTGCCCACGAGTTCCGGCCAGTTACAGTGCCGCCGCTCAGGCATGGCAATTGCCTAGTGAGTAACACTGGTATCGCCCTCACGGGCCGGAGTCCAAGGGAGTCCCGCGACATGGTGCAACGTCCCACAACCCGACGGCGGCAAGGTGGCTTCACGCTGCTGCTCGCCATGGGCGTCGTCACGATGGTCACCCTCGCGGTGCTTCTCAGCTACGGCGTGGTGAGCCGCGAGGCGGAAGTCCAGGGTGATGGCCGCCGCTACAAGGAGGCCTACTTCGCGGCGGAGGCGGGACTGGCCGAGGGGCGCGAGGCGATGCGCATCCGGCTGGGCAATCTGCAGAGCTATTCGTCCGCGCTCGCGGCGATGCCGCAAGTCAACGAACCGGGCCTGCCGGCAGGCGGCGACCGTCCCTATCTCGAGGTCCTTCAAGGGCCAGGCGGGGTCGGAGGCTGGAACTCGCTGGCCATCGACGAGTCGGACTTGGCGCCCACGGAGCGCCAGAGCCCCTCGGGCGATGCCTACGCCGCCTTCCCGCTCCAAACGAACGTGCGCTATCGCGTCTTCGTCCGGGATGACGAGGACGCCACCACGTCAGGTCTCGACGATGACAATGGGCAGGTCTGGCTCATCGCCGTCGGAGAGGTCGTGGGCCGCGATGGAAGCCGGCCCACACGCGCTGTCATCCAGGCCCTCATCTCCAACGAGAACGCGCCGGCCGTCACCAGCCCTGGCCCGACTCAGGAGGGAGGCGGCCCCGCAGGCACCTTCGACGGCTCCGGCACGGTGACCGACGTCGGAAATGAAGTGGACATCACCCCCGCCCCTTGACCTCTCGTTGAGCGCCCCCATGAACCGACTCATCCTGTTGTCCCTCCTGCTCCTGCCGGGACTGGCCAGCAGCGCCACGGATGAAGGCAAGCTCGCCTTCGAGAAGGCCTGCGCCCGCTGTCACGTCGTCACCGCGCAAGGACAGAAGAAAACAAAGGCCGCGGCCAAGGCCCCGAACTCCCGCAGGCGCGGGCCGAGCGTCGACCTGGGCCCCGTGGTCCCGATGCGCACGCCCGACCAACTGCGCGCATGGCTGGCAGGCCCCAACCAGATCAAACCCAAGACGGGTTGCGATACGCGCCTGCTACCCGATGGCGACAGGGAGCTGCTCCTCAGCTACCTGGCGCTCAGCCTCCACCCCACACCTCCTACGCGCGAGGAGCAGCTTCGCCTGCAGCTCAAGCAGGACCTCGCAGCGCGCCAGGCGCAGAAGCAGCGCCAGGCGGATGAACCGTCCCGCCGTTCGCAGGGGAAGAAGTGATGCGCACCCTCATCCAGACACTGGCCGCCGTCACCTTGTTGACCGCGCCGTTGGCCTCCGCCCAGACCACGCCGGAGTCGGCACCGGCCCAGTTGTGCGAAAACCAGCTCGACCAGAACAAGCAGCCCGAATTCAGTGAAGAGAACCTGGAGATCGAGTCATCGACCGTCCTCATCACCGAGGAATCACCGGCCCGGCTCCAGCTCAACACGAACCGCACGGCACTGAACGTCGAGAACATCTACTTCCCGTTCGATCAGAACGTCACCATCAGCTACGTGTACGAATCGGCAGGCGCCTCGCATGCGCTCGGCTACATGTACATGGATGACCTCCGCGTCAGGGGCTATGTCGACAGCAACGGCAACCTCGTCGACAGCAACAACAACGGCATCTTCGACCTGCACGAGGACCTGTTCAACCTCGCGCCCCGGAGCGGCGACAAGGCCCGCCCCTACATTGGCGAGAGTCGGCGCTGCACGCGGAACTTCGTCTCGGACGGAGAGACGTACAACCAGCCCGAACTGGCGATGAACTCCGAGTGCCGCAACACCTTCGACGAGAACCACCGCGAGATCGCGGACGCCCGCCCGGGTTACACCTTCGAGTACAACATCACGGACGTGGTAGGGGCTTTCGCCAACGACCGCGACAACCCCGGCGGGGCCTTTTCAGATAGAGGGCTCTTTCCCCATATCCCCAACCTCCTGGAGCCTCCTTCGGACCGCAATGGAAACCTGGGCCTGGGGCGAATGGTCTTCCTGCTCGCCGACGATGACGACGGCCGCTCCACCTACGGAAACCTGTCGCCGGTCCCAGACACCGGCGACTACCCCGACGGTATCCCTGACTACGACGTCTCCCATTACGACCCGCGGGGGCTACCACGCGCCAACAACCCGGACCGAGGAATCTCCCCCTACGACCGGACCGTGGACCTGGGGATGATCGAGGGCGGGAAGGAAGTCATCTTCTTCGTCGTCGTGTTCTATTCAAGCCGCAATCACGGCCCCAACGAAGGCTACGTCTATCCATGTCTGAAGCAGGACCCGGATGGCCGCTGCGCCCTGCACCTGCGCACGTCCATCAACGTCTTCTTCTCCAAAGCGGCGTGGAACATGGACCAGAACCCCGAGGGCGGCACTATCGTTGCCGAGCGCAACATCGGGTGCCAATACCTGGAAGGCTGCAACCGGGACAATCCCGCCAGCACGCCTGACCAGGCGTGCCGGGTCCAAGGCACCAACGAATATCTCTGTGGCTGGCTGGACGGCCCCATCGAGGAGCAGAACACCACGCTCTATCGCCTCGCGAACGACGAGCTCTACGGTCGGCTCGTGATGCCCATGGAGCGGGTGACGATTCCCAGGCCCGGCGGCGTGCGCAACCCCATGCCGCACGTCATCGTGGGCGCGCCCACCACGGACCCCTTCCGCTGGATTCTGGGCTTCGAAGACATCCCTGGCGGCGGCGACCGCGACTTCAACGACGTGGTGTTCGTGGTCAACAAGCAGAACGGCGGCAGCACCCGCTCCGCCACCGTGTCGGGAGACCTCTCCCCGGACATCGCCAACGACTTCGTCATCACCAAGGTGCGCTTCAAGCGGCAGGACGACTTCGCGCCGGCGCCTCGCACCTGCGCCGGCGGAGCCCCCTGCTTCAGTGAGGACGTCCCGGGGGCGTGCACGCCGGAGGACGGGCCCGAGCCCACCATCGCCTATTCGCTGGCGGTGGATTGCCGCGTCTGCCGTCCCCACCCGGACACCGGGCAGATGGAGTGCGTGGCCAATCCGAATTCACCGACGTGGTTCCCGGTCCACTTCCCCGACACGTCGCCGCCCACGCAGGAGGTGGAGCTGGACATCATGGCCATGGGCTTCACCGGCTCCCAGCTCTGCTGGAAGGTGGACATCACCAGTCCCAACGAGCAGTGCCGCCCCATCATCGACGACGTCGAAGTGGGCTATCAGGCCATCCGCGCCGGCAGCTACTCGCGAGCCTCACCGTCCGCGCTGGCCAACGTCATCGTCTGGGGTGTGAACGAGACGCCGGGCAGCGCCTGGGGCCGGGGTGGGGCATGGCCGGGCTCCGGCATGCCCGCGCCAGGCATCCGCGCCTATGACGGACAGAAGGACTTCACCCTCCGCGGCCGGCTCTACTTCCGCTCGCTCTATGACCCGGAGGAGCCGAGCGTCACCCGGGCCGTTCAGCGGTGGGACGCGGGCAGAGTGATGGCCCTGTCCTTCGGCACCAACGGACATCGCGACGACCCGCTCCAGCGCAAGCTCTACACGATGGGCGCGTCGGGTGGACGCAGCACCATCACCGACGAGATGTCGGACACCAGCAGTAACAGCCTGCTCTTCCCGGACGCGCTCTGCGACGAGGAGCGGAATGGCCGGTACCTCTACGACCTCAACAATGACGGGAAGTGCGGCACGCCCTCCAGCGAGTCCGATGAGAAGCGCATCACGGGCGTCACCAACGACCGCAACTTCCTGCGTGAGTGGCTGTATGGCTGGGAGGACCGCCACGCCCCAGGCACCCGTGACGACCGTCGGCCGTGGGCGCTGGGTGGCATCAACATGTCCACGGTCGCCATCAGCCTGCCGCCGTACCTCGACACCTGGGCCAACAATGCCCGCGCGAGCGAGCGCGACCTGTATCGCCGCAACTTCCTGGAGCCGCTGGCGGACCGGCCGACCGTGGCCTTCGTGGGCACCATGAATGGATACCTGCACGCCTTCGACGCGGGCGAATTCCGCAACTCCACGCATGACCCGTGCAACAGCAAAACCCAGGCACGCGGCTACTTCGAGACGACGACCTGCAATCAAAACCAGATCAACAGCCGCGACTACGGCTCCGGCCAGGAGCGCTTCGCCTATCTGCCGCGAATGCTGCTGAGCCAGTATCGCAACCTCTACGTGCGCTTCAACGGCTCGGGTGCCCTGTCCAGACCCTCCATGGACGCCTCCCCCAGCATCGCCAACGTGGACTTCGGCATCCCCAACACGGCCGCGTGGACTCGCTCGACCACCGCATCGAAGACGCAGGGCGCCAAGACGGTCCTCGTCAGCGGGTCGGGCAAGAACAGCCCCGCCGTCATCGCGTTGGACATCACCCATCCCGATGACGCGTGGTACCCGCTCCCGCTGTGGGAGTTCGACCTGCGGTCCTCGAACATCGAGCACGCCTTCTCCACGGCCAAGGTGACGACCCCGGAGGTGCAGTTGCCAGACAACTCCGGCACGAATCACGCACCCTCCATTGGCCGCTTGGTGTGGGGCTCGGAGGCGGAGGGCAAGTGGACGGCCGTCGTGGGCACCAGCCAGGTGCCTTCGTCGCCGGGCCGCGCTGGCGCCCTCTATCTCATCGACATGAAGACGGGGCAGCCGCTCAACTACGGAAGCTCACCGGCTGGCGCCATGGCAGGCATCATCACCTTGGACACGGGCTCTGGCATCGCCGCGGAGACCGCGCTGGTGGACCTGGACCGAGACGGCAACTACGACGTCATGTACGTGCCGACCACCGCGGGCAACGTCTACCGCGTCAACCTGGACCAGGTGAACCCGAACGCGCCCCTGGGACAGAAGGTGAAGGTCTGCAAGATCGCCAGCGCGCCCGTCACGCTGTCGGACCATGACGACGCGGCCAAGGGACAGGACCCCGTCTACCAGCAGATTCACTCCAACCTGGGCGTGAGAATCGTCCGGAACTCTGGCAGCCCCGTGGTTCGCTTCTACTTCGGCACGGGTGACAACCCAGACGAGTTCTCCGACGGCCCCGAAAACAAGAACGCCTATCGCTACCACCTGCTGGGCTACGAGGACACGGACCCCTCCGGCACCCGCGCGTGCGCGCTGCTGGACCCGCTCTGGGTCCAGCAACTGGACCCGGGGCAGGCGGTGTGGGGCGGCGTGACGCTCGCGGACGACAAGGTCTACGCGACCACGGCCGTCGGAGCCGCAGCGGACGTCTGCAACCTGAGCCAGGACGAGAGCGGCCGGTTCTACGAGTCCGGCCTGCTTCCGGATGGCAACAGCGCCCCCGCGATGACCAGCGCTTCGCTCGGTGGCCACGGCGTGAGCGCACCTGTGGTGCATGACAATCACTTGTTCATCCCCACGGCCACGGGAGAGGTCAAGGTGCAGGGCAGCGGGAAGTGGGGCAACGGCAATGCGAACGGCGGCGCGGCCCGCTCGAAGGTCCTTATCTACGCCCCCAGCCCGGACGGGAGGATGCCGCAGTGACAGCGCTGAAGAGGCGCCAGCACCGGGGCATCACGCTCCTGGAGGTGCTGGCCACCATGGCCATCCTGCTGATGGGCGTCGGAGCGGCGATGCTGGTCGTGACCCAGACCAGCTACTCCAACCGCCGCAGTCTCAGCGCCACCCAGGCGCAACTCATCGCCGAGCAGGCGATGGAGAACATCACGCTGCTGGGCTGCTCGGTGCAGCCCCCGTGCGGCAACCTGGAAGGACTGGATGAGAGCTACGTCCTCTTCCAGACGAGCGCGGGCGCGCTGAGCAACGTGCGTCCCGCCGACCCGACCGTCATCGCGCGTGAGTACCAGGTCGTCGTGGACGTGGACGTCCCCTCCATCCTCAGCACTATCGAGCCGGGCTCCCTGGTTCCGGAGGAACTGCAGCGGGACCTCGTCCCGGGTGTGCCAGACACCGCGGGGAACATCGCCAACGTACGCGTCGTCGTGAGCTGGCAGGAGCAGGAGCGCAGCGACCGGCAGGTGGTGGTGCTCCAGACGAGGATGGCGCCGTGAAGACGACTTTGACGCGCCATCGCCGCCGGTCGCTCCATGGCTTCACGCTGCTCGAGGTGATGATTGCCACTGCCATTGGCCTCATCGTGTTGGGAGCGGGACTGGTCGCGGCCATGCAGATGCAGCGGCGTGCCCTCTTCGAAGAACAGACGATGCTGGCGCAGGTCACCGGGCGCACGGTGAAGGAGTTGATTGCCGCCGACCTGCAGCGGGCCGGCTCAGGCATGGGGAATGCCCCCATCGTCTTCAGTGACACGCGCACCCATCCAGCCATCCAGATGTGGACGGAGCCCGACCTGTCCATGCCGGACTTGACGCGTCCCTTCCCCGAGGACCCCGCCTTCTCGCTGCCGCCCGCGGGGCACCTTGAAGAAGAAGTGTCGGACGTCCTGCGGATTCACTGGGGGGACACGCGAGGCATGGTGACGCTGAGTCCCTGCGCTGGAACCAACGTGCGCGCAGACACACGGACGTTCTGCACGGTTGAGAATCCCTCGCCCAGGCTCCAGCCCACCACCGCGCCGACGACTCCGGCCCTGCTCGTGAATCCCGCCAGGAATCTGGCCTGCCATGTTGAAGTCACCAACGTGGACGCCGCGGGGCGGCGAATCAACGTCGTTCCGGGCACTGGCATCGAGACCACGACGACAGACCGCTGTGGTGACTTCGCCTCGGAGCCGAACTTCTGGAACACCGAGCCCGACCGGGAATCCTGGCGCATCATGCCGGCCCAGAGCGCGACCTACCGCGTGAACTGGGCCAGTGGAACACCGACGCTGGAGTACCTGGGGCCGGGCGCGGCGAACTGGGTGGTCCTGAGCCGGGATGTCGAACGTCTCTCGGTGCGGCTGGGGGTCGCGGCCATCGCACAGCCATTCGGAGGCATGCGCTGGTTCCCGGATGTGGCCAACGGGCGACCGAACGGGCTGGATGCCTGCACCATCACCACCTGCCCCATTGAACAGCACCCCAATGAACTTGTCGCGCCCGCGACGGACGAGGAGCTGCGCCAGCGGCTGTTCCAGCGCGTCCGCGAGGTGGAGGTCACCCTGGTCGTCCGCACGCCACGGCAGGACCGTGAAGCCTTTGACCCGGACCAGCCCATTGGTGTGGATCGGGAGCGGTTCCCGATTGATGGCTTCAAGCGGCGCACCTTCACGTTCCGGGTGATGCTCCGGAACTTCGCGGCGGGTGGACTTCAGCCCCTCCTGACGGAAAATTGAGCATGAGGCACACACGCGGAATCACATTGCTGGAGATGATGGTCACGGTGGCCATCGCCTCCATCCTGCTCGCCGCGGCGCTGATGGGCATCCAGACGCCCGTCAACCGTCAACGCGAGAATGAGGCCACGCGCGAGCTGTGGGCCTCCACGCTCCGTGCCCGGCAGCGCGCCATCTCCACCAACCAGCCCGTGCGCATCGTCGTGGAGGAGAACGTCCCTCGCGGTGATGGAACCTCGCGCACGGTGGCCCGGTGGGAACAGCTCCGGTGCGACAATGAATGGGACAACGCGGGCTGCCCCGCGAACGGCTGTGAGAACACCACCTGCCGCACCAACCCAGCCTGCTGCAGCGAGGTGGGTCAGGACATCGTCATTCCCGTCTCCATGAACGCGTTCGCGATTCACGGGCTCTGCTACATGCCCGGCTCCGGCCGCCCCGTGCGCCCCGGCGACCTGACCTGCATGCGGGACTTTCTCGATGACCTGCCCGCGCTGGACGCCGCGGCCCCGGGCAACCTCCGCTTCGACTTCACGTCGGGCCGGCCGCGCAGCCTCATCCAGGTGGAGCCACGGACGGGCCTCGCCAATGTGATGGACTGCAACCCTCACGCATCGACCCAGAACCAGGCCATCGAGTGCGTGAACTGAGCACTGCCGGCACCTGAAGAGGACCCTCCCCCGGACACATCCGCCGGGGAGGGTTCCACCCAGGCGGCCCGCTACGCCGCCAGCGCCTCGCGGCACTTGAGGCAGACGTCGCCGCCCTGCCCCACCGCTTCCGAGTACGTCCAGCAGCGCGGGCACTTCTCGCCGTGCGCTGGGAGCACCTCGGCCGTGACGCGGACGCCTTCGCCGAAGGCCTGCGCCACTTCCAACGTCTGCGCCGCGTCACCCTTCACGTCCGCCAGCTCCACCTGGCTGGTGATGAAGAGGCCCGGCAGCTCGGCCAGGTGCGCCTGGAGGAAGTCGCGCGCCGCGCCCTCTGCCGTCAGCACCACCCGCGCCTCCAGCGATGAGCCGATGCGTTTGTCCCGCCGCGCCGCCTCCAGCACGCCCTGCACCGCGCCGCGCACCGCGAAGAGCTTCGCGTAGCGCTCGGCCAACGCCGGGTCCAACTTCGCGGACACCACCGGAAAGCCGCCCAGGAAGACGCTCTCCGCCGGCTTGCCCGGCAGCGTCTGCCACGCCTCCTCCGCCGTGAAGCTCATCACCGGCGCCAGGAGGCGCAGCAGCACCGAGGCCACCTCGTACAGCACCGTCTGCGCGCCGCGCCGGGGCTGCCCGTCCGCGCGCCACGTGTAGAGCCGGTCCTTGAGGATGTCGAAGTACACCGCCGACAAGTCGCCGGCGACGAAGTCCACCACCGTCGCGTAGACGAGGTGGAACTCGTAGTCCTCGTACGCCTTGCGCACCCGCGCCACCACCTCCGCCAGCCGCCCCAACGCCCAGCGGTCCAACGGCAGCAGCTCCACCTCCGGCACCGCGTGCTTCGCCGGGTCGAAGTCGTAGAGGTTGCTCAGCGCGTAGCGGACGGTGTTGCGAATCTTCCGGTAGCCTTCCGACAGGCCCTTCAGAATCTGGTCCGACAGGCGCACGTCATTGCGGTAGTCGCTGGCCGCCACCCACAGGCGCAGCACCTCCGCGCCGTACTGCTGGATGACCTTGTCCGGCGCCACCACGTTGCCGCGGCTCTTGGACATCTTCTCGCCCTGGCCATCCACCACGAAGCCGTGCGTGAGGCAGGCCTTGTACGGCGACATGTCGCGCGTGCCCACCGCCACCAGCATGGACGAATGGAACCAGCCGCGATGCTGGTCACTGCCCTCCAGGAAGAGGTCCGCCGGAATCCGCTGCCGCTTCTCCAGCACCGCGGAGAACATGCACGCCGAGTCGAACCACACGTCGAGGATGTCCGTCTCGCGGCGGAACTCCCCCTTGCCGCAGCGCGGGCATTGGAAATCCGCGCCCAGGAACTCCTTCACCGGCGTGCGGTACCACACGCCCACGCCCTCTTTCTCCACCGCCGCCGCCACCCGCTCCATCAACTCCGGCGACACCACGGCTTCCTCGCAGCCCTCGCAGTAGGCGATGCAGATGGGCACGCCCCACGTCCGCTGGCGGCTGATGGTCCAGTCCGGCCGCGTCTCCAGCATGCCGCGGATTCGGCTGTGCCCCCACGAGGGCACCCACTGCACCTTGTCCACCTGCTCCAGCACCACCTGCCGGAACGTCTGCGTCCCATGGAAGGGCGCGTCCATGGGGATGAACCACTGGTACGTCGCGCTCAGGATGACCGGATTGCGGCAGCGCCAGCAGTGCGGATACGTGTGCGCCACCGTGTCCGTGGCGCCGTTGAGCAGCGCGCCCTTCTCCACCAGCAACTGGATGACGACGGGGTTCGCCTCGAACACACGCCGGCCTTCCAGCGCCGGCCCCACCGTGTCGTCGTAGCGGCCGTCCGGACGCACGGGATTGTAGATGTCCAACCCGTACTTCAGGCCGACCTCGTAGTCCTCCTGGCCGTGCCCCGGCGCGGTGTGCACCAGGCCCGTACCGGCATCCAGCGTCACGTGCTCGCCCAGGATGACGCGGCCCCGGCGCTCGTAGAACGGGTGCTGGTACGTCAGGTGCTCCAGCTCCTCGCCGCGCGCGTACGCGAGGATGCGCGACGGGTCCACCAACGCCGCCGCGGAGACTTCACCGCCGGGCAGCTCCACGTGCTTCACCGCCAGCTCGTCCGCCTTCACCTCCGCCAGCACCTTGGGCAAGAGCTCCCGTGCGACGCAGATGACGCGCGTGCCGAGCTGGTAGAAGACGTACTCGAACTCCGGATTGACGGAGACGGCCAGGTTGGACGGCAGCGTCCACGGCGTGGTCGTCCAGATGACGAAGGCCACGTCCTTGCCCTTCAGCGAAGGCACGCGCTCGGCCAGCTCCGCCCCGGCCTGGAAGGCCACGTACACGGAGGGCGAGGTGTGGTTCTCGTACTCCACCTCCGCTTCCGCCAGCGCTGTCTGGTCGTACAGACACCAGTACACGGGCTTCTTGCGGCGGTAGAGCATGCCCCGCTTCGCGAACGTGGCCAGCTCGCGAATCTCCTGGGCCTCGTAGGTGAAGTCGAGCGTCTTGTACGGCTGCTCCCACGAGCCGAACACGCCCAGGCGCTGGAACTCCGCCTTCTGGATGTCGACGAACTCCAGCGCATAGGCGCGGCACGCCTCCAAGAAGGCGTCGCGAGCCAGCGTGCGCTTATCGATTTTCTTGTCCTTCAGCCGCTTCTCGACGGCCTGCTCAATCGGAAGCCCATGCGTGTCCCAGCCGGGGATGAAGTCACACCGGCGGCCGGACATGTTCCGGTACTTCACCACGATGTCCTTGAGGACCTTGTTGAGCGCGTGGCCCGCGTGCAGGTGGCCGTTGGCGTAGGGCGGACCGTCGGGCAGGACGAAGGGCTCCGCGTCCGCGTTCTGCTCCAGAATCTTCCCCCAAATCCCCCGCTCCGCCCACCAGCCGAGCATGCGCGGCTCGAGCTGCGCCAGGTTTCCCTTCATGGGGAAATCCGTGCGCGGCAGGTTGACCGAGTCCTTGAAGTCCTTGTCCTTCGGGGGTGTGTCGCTCATGTCGACAGCGGCCGTAACACGCGGCCCCCAGGGCTTCAATGCGCTCAATCCCCACGCTATGCTGGACAGCTAGGCAAGGAGGAACCTGTCAGCCCCTCCGCCCAACACCACTGCGAGGACTGACGATGAAGAACTTTGGACTGATGCTCTTCCCACTGACGGTCCTGCTCCTGGCAGGCTCCGTCGAGGCCGCGTCGCCCATCCCGGGAGCAGAGGCGCCGGTCAGCATTGGCCAGACCAGCGACACCTCGTCCGTCAAGGACGAGGATGGCAATGACATCGAGCTGCCCAAGCACGATGCCAAGCAAACTCAATGCATCGCGAAGTGCCAGGAGCCTGTCGCGAAGTGCATCAGCGGATGTGAAGGGGGAGACCGTAAATGCCAGCTGCGCTGTGCGCAGACCATGGAGCGCTGCGCCCGAAAGTGCGGCGTCCAACTCTGACAGGGCGGGGCCCCAGGGGGGCCTCACTTCGGCTGCACGCCCAGCTTGCGATAGAGCCCGACCATCAGCATGTCGCCTTCGGGCTGAGTGCGGATGGTCAGTTGCTCCGTGCCTCGTTGAAACACACCGGGCTGTTCCCGGTCCTCGACAAAGCCCGCCCGGGTCAACTCGACCTGATAGAACTCCCGGACCTCCGCAGACGTGGCCTTCACGGCGTACATGGCCATCTGTGAGCCTTCCAGATTGGACCGCGTCACCTGCTCCGCGCCAGCCATCACCGGTGCCCAGTCCAGCTGAATGCTGCCGCCCGGGGTGTACTTGGACACATCGGAGGTCCCCAGGATCAACGTGACGGTGTTGTCCTGGTTCTTCTGGAAGATGACCGTGTAGGCCGTGAGCGTCTCGGTATCCAGCGCCGTGAGCATGGGCTCGGCAATCGGCGAGTTGAGCGCCTCCGGTGAAGAGGAGATGAAGAGCCCCGCGGCCCGGAAGCGGTCCACCATGTGCTGGATGAGCGGGTCCATCTGCCAGGACGTGCGCGCGAGCTGAAGGTGCATGGGCACACCATCCGTCACCTGGAGCCCGGGAGACTCCACCCAGGCTGTCACGGCGGGGATGTCCCAGCGGAAGGACGGGCGAGCCGGTGGCGTGCCTGCATCCTGCCCGGGCGCCGGTGCCGGCGCGGGCTTGGCGCCAGCGGCCGGTGCCTTCTTGGGAGGGGCCTTTCCCGCCTTCGCTTCCGCCGAGGGACGCCCCTTCGGGGCAGCGGGCTTCGACGTTTCAGCCAGCCCCACGGAGGGCGCTGTCGCGAGCGCCACGCACATCAGCCACACGCGCATCAGGGACACTCATTCCCCAGGAAGCACGAGTCCCGGCGGCCATATGAGACGGGGTACGGAATGGCCTGCCAGTTGAGCCCCGGTGGCAACAAGCCCGGGGACGTGGGCCAGCCCTTGAACCCCATGGTCGCCAGGCCGCCCATGGAGTCAGCGGGCAGTGGCTGACCGAAGAAGGCCTCCTCGCCCACGGCGCTCATCCAGAACATGTTCTCCGCGCCAAAGAAGAAGGGCAGCGGCAGCCCTCCGACAACCGTCTGCGCCAGACGGCTCGCCGAGAAGTCCGGTCCAAAGGCATTCACCATCAGGCTGACGCCATAGACGCTGGAAGCCATTCCCCAGTACGGCAGGTTCAAGGGGCAGGGGGCGGGAATATCGGGGATGATGGGGCACGAGCCGGACTCACCCGAGCCCGTCAGTCCCCAGTCATCCAGCATGCTGGTCAGACGGCCCGTGCAGTTGCCGCCCTGGGCGCGCCCCATGGCGCACACGCGAATGGGGAGCATCCGGTAGTGCTCCGCCTGGAAGAAGCCCCCCGACTCCCGCTGGGCGACACGCTGCGGAATCCGGAAGGCCGTGAGGTCCGCCTGCGCGGTACAGGAGATGCCGCCGCCGTCGCGGTAGGCAACCGACGTGAAGACGGGATGCGGGTCGAAGGTCGGACCGCCCTGGGTACACGACACCTGCATCCCGTCCGTCCGGGTCAACGCGAGCGTGATGACGCCCGCGCTGTTGGTGGTCGTGCGGCTGTCGAAGTCCCGGTAGCGCATGGCGGCGTCCTGCCCCGCGCGCTCCGCCGCCGCGGAAGAAGGCGATGAGTCATTGGGCCACTCATGCAGCTTGTGTCCCGGCGCCTCCAACAAGGCGGAGTGCGCCGCTTCGGTCACCTTCACCGAAAGGAAGGATACCTCGGCGAAGTGGATGACGAAGAGGAGGATGGTGATGAAGACGAGCGAGCCGATGGCCATCTCCACCATCGCCTGGCCTCGCTGGGTGCGACGCGAAGGAGACAGCTCCATGTCACGGCCCTCCCCTGTAGCCCTGTGCACGCAGGGCCTCGTATGCCTCCGCCGCCCAGCCCACGCCGGCGCCGTTCAGCTCGTCCACGAAATCCTCCGCGCCGCTGGAGTCCACGGTGGCGGGGACCAACGTGGCGCGCCAGTACGGATTGAGCAGATTGGGAGGCTCGCGCCAGTGCTCGCGACGATGGTAGTAGGCCAGCCCGGTGGACACCGCCGTCTGGCGGCTGATGTTCAACCCGCCGCCCGCCGGCCCCAGGACGAGTCCGCTGTTGTCGAACCCGCTGTCCGTCCCCCCGAACCGGAAGCGGAACAGCAGGTTCCAGGGGTCCGCCTGGGTGCCACGCACGGCATAGTCCCGCTGGATGACCGCGAAGTTCTTCGGCTGGCCCCAGTTGTCATCCTTGTCCATGACCTTGACGCCGTTGTAGTCGACGAACATGGGCCAGACGGACGGGCACCCCATCCGATTGCGGCCATAACAGGTCCCCATGTTGTGACGCGTCTGCGCCGGCTCCAGGTCACCCGTTCCCAGGCGCGGAGACCAGCGGTGCCGGTCCCTGGGGTCGCTCGAATCCGAGGCGATGAGCAGCGACTCCGCGACACCGATTCCAAAAGTCTGCGTGGGGCACGGGGACCGGCCACGGGCGAAGGTGACGAAGGCCAGACCATGGTCATCCGCGATGGAGTACGTGTCCGTCGTGCCCAGATACGTGCCATGAAGCGGCGTGCGAGCCCAGTAGGTGCTGCCATCCCCCTGAATCATCACCGTGTCCGGGGTAGTCAACCGCCGCTGGATACCCGCCGTGACGAGCCAGTCATCAGTGGGGAAGATGCCACGGTTGGCGACGAAGCTGTGCCCCCGGCTGCCCATGGCCGCGTAGACGTGATGCCCGTTGATGAGGTTGGGCCACGCCACGGCCCCCAGGTAGGGCGCCACCTCGCGGCGCGTGGTGGAGACCCCATCCACTCGGAGCTCCCCCGCCCAGCGGCTGCCCGCGCCGGCGCTGTCGATGATGTCGTTCGCGGCGGACTGGTTGTTCAATTCGAGCATCATGCGCCCGTACTGGACGACCTGCCCCACGACGAACATCTGCTGCGCGGCCTGGCTGAGCCGCAACGCTCGCTGCGCGGCGGGCCGCTCGAGCTGATCCCACTGAGGAGCAATCTCCGTCCGGTCGTAGCGAGAGAGCGCGTTCTGGCTGCGGGTGATGTCCCGGACGCCCTGGATGGCGCACCTGCAGAAGCTGCTGCACCCCGAATAGGGAATGCAGCACGGCAACAACGCGATGTAGGGAAGCATCGCGATGGTGTAGGCATTCCGCGTGGCGCCAATCTGCGCGCGGTAGTAGCTGCTCCAGTCGATGAGGCTGTTCACCGCGGCCTTGGAGACCAGGTGGCCAATCTGCGCCCGGCTCATCAAGGCCATCTCGTTGAAGACGCGCGCCGTCGTCGCCGCCTGGCTGTAGGCAGCGGCATCCGCCGCGGCCTGGACCTCCATCTTCTCCTTCACCTTGGAGCCAAACGACAACGTCAAGGTCACCAGCAGGGTGAGGAGCAACAGCGTCAAGGCGAACAGCACCAGCGTCTGTCCGCGGCTCAGTAGCTTGTGCGTCATAGTGCCTCGGGAGCAGGAGCGCAGTTCTGCGTCTGGAAGAAGCGCCGTTGCACCGGCGTCAACATCCGAAGAGAAGCGGAGGCGTGGATGGGGATGACGTACTGCTCGGAGTTCATCCGCCGCAGCGCCTCTTCACGAATCAGCCCTTCCAGCCCCATGGACGGAGGCCCCTGGGTCCATCTGGCGCGTTGGGTCTGCATCAACGGGTTCTGGTTCGTGTAATCCCGCCACCCCCAGCGCGCCATCGTCAACCGGGCGATGACCCAGTTGGCGAAGGGAATCTTGAGCGGAAACCAGTAAACCAGCCGCGTCTCGAGCCGCACGATGCCCGCCGGATTGTCGAACTGGTCGAAGAGCGCGTCCTCGTTCGGCACCGCCGTGGCCAGTGGGCTGTCGCGGATGATCCACACGATGGCCCCGGTGTGATTCCCGTCGGGCATCGACACCCGGTTGGCCCGCCCTGTCGCCCCGTTGTACTGGTTGTCGCGGCGGGCCGCGAAGGCATTGGCCAGCTTCTGCCCCGGTGAGCCGCCCGCGCCGCCCAGGAACGAATAATAACTGGGCATCAGCGCGAGGATGGCCGCGTGAGTCATGGCCTGACAGTCGCCATGGTTGACGCTGCCCACCCGCGTCGCGCGAAAGGCGGCGTACTCCGCCAACAGCCGCCCCTGCAGCATCAGGAAGAGCTGCAGCGTCCCCAAGATGAGGAACACCATCAAGGGGAGCGTCAGGGCAGACTCCACCATCGCCTGTCCGGATTCGCGTCTTCCGCTCGGGCGCATTGAATTCATGGCGGGCGCATGTTCCGGGAATTCAGTCCAGATCGGACATACGTCAACTTGACGGGGCGTTCCTTGCATCGCGAACAGGAGAACACGGCTCTGCGACAAACGCGCTTTTCTGGCGTGAAACAACCGAGTTACAGCATCCACCGCTGACTCATGGGGCTAACGTGACTTCATCCCCTTTGTGTCCAACTGGTACTTTTTCACCAGCCGTTCAATCGACTTCCGGTGGAGCCCACTCTCACGCGCGGCGCGAGACAGGTTTCCTTCGCAGCGCGTCAAAACGCTGGTGATGTATTCACGCTCGAAGTTCTCCAGCAGTTGCTCCTTGGCGTTTTTGAAGGAGAGGTGCTCGTTGAAGGGCAGCGGCCCTTCGCGGACCTGTCCCCGCACGCGAGGCGGCAGGTGCGCGGGCTGAATCTCCTCGCCCTCACTGAAGGTGAGGACGTGAGACAACACGTTCATCAGCTCACGCACGTTGCCCGGCCATGAATACGACATCAGCAGGCCCAGGGACTCCGCGGAGAAACGCTTCTTGCCGTGCTTGCCCACCACTTCCGGGTCCGCGAGCGCGCGCTTGAGGATGAGGGGGATGTCGTCGCGGCGCTGTCGCAGCGGCGGCAGCTGGATGGTGATGACGGACAAGCGGAAGTAGAGGTCCTCGCGAAAGCCGCCGACCTGAATCTCCTTCATCAGGTCGCGGTTGGTGGCGGCGATGACGCGGCAGTCCACCTCGATGACGTCGTTGCCACCCACGCGCCGCACTTCATGGTTCTCCAGCACGCGCAGCAGCTTGGGCTGAAGGTCCAGCCGCAGCTCGCCCAGTTCGTCCAGGAAGATGGTGCCCCCGTGCGCGCGCTCGAAGGCGCCTGGCCGGCTGCTCACCGCGCCGGTGAAGGCGCCCTTCTCATGGCCGAACAACTCGCTTTCGATGAGGTTGGGCGGAATGGCGCCGCAGTCCAGCACCTCCATGGGCCCCTTCGTGCGGCCGGACAGCTCATGGATGGCGCGTGCCACCAGCTCCTTCCCGGTGCCCGTCTCACCTTGGATGATGACGGACACTCCCATGGGGGCGATCTTCTTGATGAGGCCGAATATCTGCCGCATCTTCATGCTCTGCCCCACCATGCCGCACAGCTCGCCCTCGCGGTCGGGCTCGATGGTGACTTCCTCATCCAGTGGCGCGAAGGTCAGCACCGACGAGCCCGCGCGAATCTGCGAGCCGGGTGACAGGTAGGCCCGCTCGATGCGCCGGCCATCCAGGAAGGTGCCGTTGGTGGAGCCCAGGTCCACCAGCAGATAGCCGCGCTCGGTGAACTGGATTTCGAAGTGGTGACGGCTGGCGGTGCGGTCCTCCACCAGCACCAGGTCATTGCCTGGATGCGCGCCGCAACGCAGCCGCTCCTTGTCGCTCACCACCGAGCGGCCGGTGTCCGGTCCGGAGGTGACGGCCAGGCGGCACTTGTGGAGCTTCACCGTGGTGCGCGGGTCCACCACGAGCGTTTCGCCCAACAACGGAGAGTGGTTCAGGTCTTGTCCGACGTCGCCGGGACTGGTGTGGATGTCGTCAGGGTGCAGAGGGGGAGCACTCATCTGCGCACGAGGATAGCAAAGGCCCCCCACGAGGCCCGCCCCTCGCGGGCGTCCGTGCTAGGCTCTCGTGCCCCGCCCATGTCTCCGCGCAAAGTGAAGCCGAAGAAGGTCCCGGTCCTGCCCGGGTCCCAGGCACCCGACCGTCCCGAACGGGCCCCACGGCGAGGGCACGCGAAGAAGACGGTTGTCATCCTGTCCCGCAAGCGCGCGCTGTACTCCACACGGAGGCTGGTGGCCGCCATCCGCGCGCGGGGCCACCGCCCGTTGGTGCTGGACACGCTGCGTTGCTGCCTGCTGCTCGCGCAAGACGCACCGCGCATGACGTATCGCGGCGTGGAGGTGCGTGGCGTGGACGTGGTGGTGCCGCGCATCGGCGCGTCCATCACCGCCTATGGCCTGGCGGTGGTGAACCACTTCGAGATGATGGGCGTGCCCGTCCTCAACCCGCCCACGTCCATCGCGCGCAGCCGCGACAAGCTGCGCGCGCTGCAGTACCTGTCGCGCTCCGGGCTGGACATCCCCCGCACCGTCATGGCGCACGACCGCAGCAACGTGCGCCGGCTGGTGGAGGAGGTCAACGGGCTGCCCGTCATCATCAAACTCATCAAGGGCACCCAGGGCGTGGGCGTGATGATTGCCCACACGCTGCCGGAGGTGCAGACCATCCTCGACACCTTCTGGGACCTGGGACAGGAAATCGTGCTCCAGGAGTTCGTCGCGGAGAGCGAGGGACGGGACGTGCGGGCCCTCGTCGTGGGTGACCGCGTGGTGGGCGCCATGCGGCGCAAGGCCAAGTCCGGCGAGTTCCGCTCCAACATCCACCGCGGCGGCGAAGGGCAGGCAATCGAGCTGACCGCGCCCTACACGGAAGCAGCCGTGCGGGCCGCGCGTGTCGTCGGGTTGGAGGTCGCGGGCGTGGACATGCTGGAGGGCCACGCCGGCCCCCGGCTGATGGAAATCAACTCCAGCCCGGGCTTCGAGGGCCTGGAGCGCGCCACGGGCATGGACATCGCGGGGGCCATCATCGACCACGCGCTGAAGTACGCCGAGGCGAAGCGCGCCGGGTGAGCGTGAACCCGGGTCACGTGAGGTTGCTCGCCTGCTTTCGAGCAGACACACAGCCGGGGCAAGGCACCTTGCATGCTCCTCAGGAACACAGGAATGCCTCCGTGGCCCGTGTGTCCTGAGGAGTTGGCAGCGACGCGGGTGGCCCTCTAATCTGGCGGCCCTCAAATGAAAACGCTGCACAAGCCGCTGCAGATCACCCTCTACCAGGACGTGCTGTGTTCCTGGTGCTACCTCGCCGACCTGCGCCTCGATGTCTTGCGCCAGGAGCTGGGCGAAGCCGTTCGCTGGAGCGTCAGGCCGTATCCGCTGCGCGTCCATGACGTGCTGCCCACGACGCGCGAACAACGCGCGTTGGTGGAAGAGGTCGAGCGCGCACAGCGCGAACCGGATGCCGCCGCGCGCATGTTGTCCACCGACCTGTGGCTCGGGGGCGATCCACCGCGCACCAGCGTGCCGGCGTTGGCGGCACTGGAAGCGGCGCGGCTGCAGGGCCCGCAGGCGCGCGCGTTCCTCGCCCGCGCCATGCAGCGCGCGGCGCTGGAGCAGGGCGTCAACGTATCCCGCCCGGACGTGGTGTTCGAGCTGGCCTCGCGCGTGGGCCTGGCGATGAACGAATTCTCCGCGGCCTTCCGCTCGGAGGAGACGCGCCGCCTCATCCTCGACGAGCACCGGGATGCCACCCACCGTGGCGTGCGGGGCGTGCCCACGCTCGTCATCGGCGGCCGGTGGATGCTGTGCGGCCTGCGTGAGCTGGCCGAGTACCGCGAGCACATCCTCGCGTGCCTGGGCAAGGTGTCCGTGCCCCGCTCGGGTTCACCCGAGCGCGTGGTGCACTGAGGCGCCCCACCCTTCCGGAGGCCCTGCGCGCGACGGGCGCGCAAGGCCCCGGTGGAGGGAAGGCTCAGGCCTCTTCGGCGCCGCTGCTGAGCGCCATGACGAGCCCGGCCATCAGCAACTGCAAGAAACCCAGGGCGGGAATCACGGGCACGCAGCAGAGGAACACGCTCACCATGGCGAGCAAGCCCCCCAGCAGCACCGTTCCAATCATGGGCAGGCGCTGACCGCGCGAGTAGTCGAAGCAGCGGCGCAGCGTCTCCACGGCGCCGGGCGATTCGGTCCGGGCCAGCTCCGGCTGCATCAGGATGAGCGGCGTGAGGAGCCACCCGCCCGGGAAGACGTAGAGCGCGAAGGCCACGACCCCCATCACCGCGAAGCCCGGCAACATGGGCGTCACGGCCGAGTCCAGCTCCGAGGGAGGCAGGTCCTTCAGCGCCACCAGCTCCGACCAGGACACGGTGCCAGTCGCCAACCCCGCGCCCACCGCGCCCACGACGATGAGCAACAGGAGCGGGAGCATCAACAGGAAGGACAGGAACAGCGTCCCCAGGTACGTGGGAATCTTGCCGAACTGGCTGAACATCCGCCCCAGGTCCGCGCGCCGGCCGCTGAGCACGTCCATGCTCATCCGGAGGAAACCCAGCGTTATCCCGCCCTGGATGGCGTAGGAACCAATGATCCCGATGAAGAAGCCCAGGACGGTGATGACGGTGCTCCCCGTCGCGCCACCGACCATCGAGGAGACTTGCGAGACGACCTGCCCGGCGAAGGAGCCCGCCAGGAAGATGAGCACGCCGACACAGAGCATCACCCACTCGCGCTTGAACGCATCCCAGGACAGGTCCATCAGCCCGGAGACGCTCCAGTTCTCGCGCGTCAACGGAAAGGCCTGCCCCACGCCCTCGCGCTGACGGCAGGCCGGGCACCAGGCTTGCGAGCCCCCCTCGCCGCAGGTGCGGCACATGAAGTTGCCGCAGCGGGAGCAGGTGCCCACCGCATCGAATCCCGGGTGGAGCGGACAGCTCGCGCCCGAAGTGAACTCCGTCTCCGCCATGGTGCGTCTCCCCTCGCGCCGCTGCTCACCTTTCTGGGACAGGCGGCACGCACATTTCCCCCTACACCACCCAGGCGGTGTCCACCAGAGGACGAAGGGCGTTATCCTGGGGCTGGCGGGTGGACGAAAGCGGGACTGCACCCGGGCGTGAATTTTCTCCACGCTCGGCCGTCTTCCTCGCGTGGCCGCAAGGTGGACGGCCCGGCCGTCCACTCCGCCCAGGAGAGTCACCACATGCGCCGCCTGCTCGCCCTCGCCGTTCCGCTTGCCCTGATGATGGGCACTGGCTGTGTCGCCCACGTCCACGGGCCGGCGCGGCACCACGCCCCGGTTCAGGTCATCGAGTACAGCTATTCGAGCGACCACCCCATCCCCGATGACTTCGGCGGCGGCTGGTGCCCGTACTCGCACGTGCATGTCCACGACTACGAGCCGACCACGACGTACTACGTCTACTCGGACGACGCGTACTACTACAGTGGCCCGTCGGTGGTCTGGTACTGGAACGACCACCCGCACGCGCACGGCGGCCTCTGCAACATGCACGGGCGCCACTCCCACGACTACTACCCGAGCACGGGAAGCATCTACCGCTACGAGCGCAACCGCGGCTACGTGTGGAGCCGCACGCACAGCGCTTCCGCGGGCTACGGCTACGTGCGCCCGGCGACGCGCCCCTCCAACCGTCCCGTGGTGCCCGGCAACACGTACAGCGGAACCCGGCCTCCTCCGGGAGGTACGCGCTGGACCACGCCGCGCGGTTCCAGCTCGGGCGGCAACCACCGGCCGTCGCGCGGCCAGGGCAACAACTCTGGCAGCGGCTGGAGCAGCCCTCCCGCGGGACGCACCTCGAACAACGCCGCGCCCAGCAACAACTCCGGCAGCGGATGGAGCAGCCCTCCCGCGGGACGCACCTCGAACAACGCCGCGCCGAAGGACGACGACTCGCGCGACAACAACAGCGGCAACCGCTGGGGCAGCGGCAACTCCGGGAGCAGCGGCAACTCCAACAGCGGCAACTCCAACAGCGGCAGCGGCTGGAACACGCGGGGAGGCAGCAGCGGCGGCTCCAGCAGCTCGGGCTCCAGCAACTCCAGCTCCAGCAACTCCAGCTCCAGCGGCAGCGGTTGGGGACGCGGTGGCAGCAGCTCCGGCAGCAGCAACCGGAGCTCCAGCAGCAGCTCGGGCTCCAGCTCCAGCAGCGGGGGCTGGGGACGCGGGGGTAGCAGCAGCGGGAAGTCGTCCTCGGGCTCCAGCGCGCCTCCGTCCGGCCGCTCGGGTTCGTCGTCCTCCTCCGGCGGCAACGGCCGCTGGCGCTGAGTCAGGCCACACCGCGGGGCGGGTGACGGTTCGACAACACCTGGCTTCCACATGAACGGCGCCGCGTCCCACTCCGGGGCGCGGCGCTGATGTTTTTCGGACAGCGCGGCGCCCTCCAGCCCCATGGCCAGCACCACCGCGGCGTCGACCAGGGGACGGACGGAGCATGGGGTGGATTGCCGCCACGTGAGGCCGTGGAGAGCTTTCCCGCGATGATGCGTCCTCTCCTGATGGTTCCATGTGCCGTGCTGGGACTCTCACTGGGCTGCGGCCCTGGCGATTACACACCCGACCCTGGCGTGCAGACCGACGACGCCGAGGCCGTGGACCTGGACAACCTCCACATTGGTGTCAGCGGCACGGTGGACCTGCTCCCCGAGGCCCGGCGGTTGATCGAGGCCCGGGGCCTGCCCCTGCCCTCGCTGGAGGGAGCGCCCCTCACCGCCGCGGAGCCCCTGCGGCTGGCGGTGAATGACGCCAACGCCACCTTCGGCACCGCGCCGGCCGCCGCGGATGGCGCCTTCACCGTGCGCGACGTGGCGGTGCGGGAGATGCACCTGAGCCTCGCGGTGGGCGCGGAGGCCGCGGGCCTGGTGCCCGCCCATACCGTCGTCTACGACGCCGCCTTCACCGGTGCCCGGCCGCGCACGGACATCATTGGTGCGCGCGTGTGGGCGCTGCCGGACGCCTTCCATGACGCGCTCAGCGTCGCCGTGGGGGAGAGCGCCATCCGGGGCCACACCGACAACCGGGCGGCCACCCTGCGCGACGCCGGCTTCGTGCTGGGGCGCGTGGTGGATGCCAGCGGCCATCCCGTCGCTGGCGCGAAGGTCGCCCCCGACGGCGAGGCGCTGGCCGGTCGCATCTACTACCCCACCGCCGACCTCCAGGGAGTGAACCAGGAGGGCACCGGCCCGGACGGATTGTTCGTCTACGTCCACTCGGGCGCGGACGCGGAGGCCTTCCTCCTGTCCGTCACGGGCACGGACGACTACACGCCACGCAACGTGGGCGTGGCGCCGGGCTGGGGGCTGGTGCTCACCGTCCATCCCGGCCTCCACCCGCCTCCCTAGACAGCGCGGCGCCCGGCCTTCCGCTCGCGGCTCGGCTGCTCGGGGTCTGCTGCCCCGCGCGCTGGCCGCCCCCATGTTCCGACGGAGGCGCGCACGGCCCGAGCCAATGACTGGCGGCGCCCCCACCGTCCGCACCCATCGCTGCGCCGCACTCGCGTCCGATGCCGGATGCAAGGGCGCGACGCATCTCTCGCTGGAGCGTCTCGACCGGGGGCCTGGGGCCGGTGCGTCACGGGAGGAGCCCTGTGCGTTCCAGGGGGACGCCACGATGAACGAGTGCTGGAGGCCGCAGCGCCGGAGCGCAGCCATGGCCCGCGGCATCGCCTGGCTCGCGACGCTGGGCGCCCCGCTCGTGGGCGCGCTGTACCTCCTGGGCTGGGCCTGGGACGTGGAGATGCTGAGGCCCGGCGTGGCTGGCATCCCCATGACGCCGGTGACGGGCATCGCCATGATTTTCGGCGGCGCCGCACTGGGCCTGCGGCTGCGCGCCCGCCCGTTCCGCCATCAGGAATCCACGGCCACCGCCTGCGCGCTGGTGATGGTGGTCATCGGCGCGGTGAGTCTCCTGCGCGACATCACGGGCTGGGACGTGGGGATGGAGCACATCATGCTGCGCCTGCTCGATGGACACGCCTCGGTGCTCCCTCTCCCCTCTCCCCTCTCCGCCACCTGCTTGACGCTGCTGGGCGCGGCCCTGGCCCTCCCGGAGCGGAGCCACTCCGTCCGGTTGCGCGACACGCTGGTCGTGTTGTCACTGGTGACCTCGACGCTGGGCCTCAACGGCCTGTTGATGGGCCCCTTGTTGACGGTGGGCACCCTGCCCTTCCTCGCCGAGCGCAGCATGGGCCTGCCCACCGCGCTGACACTGATGTTGCTGGCAGTGGGCACGCTCTGCGCATGGCCGGGGCTGGGACTGATGGGCCGCATCACCCGCGATTCGCTCGGCGGCTTCCTCGCGCGCCGGCTGGTGCCGGTGACGCTGCTCGGCCCCTCGGTGCTGGGCATGGTGTTGATGCTCCTGCACGAGGTGCGCGCCATCAACCTGGAGGCGAAGCTCCCCATCTTCGCCACCTTCGTGAGCGCGGGCGGCGCGGCGCTCGTGCTCCTGTCCGCGCGGGCGCTGGACCACATTGAAGCCCACCGCCAACAGGCCACCGCGGCGCTGGAGGCCTCCGAAGCACGCTACCGGGGCCTGCTGGAGACCACCCCCGCGCCGCTGCTGACGGTGGACGCGCAAGGCCTGCTGCGCTTCGTCAACACGGAGGCGGAGCGGGTGTTCGGCTACCCGCGCGAGGAACTGCTGGGACGCGAGGTGGAGGTGCTGGTCCCCGAAGGGCTCTTTGGTGGCCGGAGCCTGGACACCGGCTTGGGCGAGCGCGCCATCCAAGGCCGCCGCAAGGACGGCAGCCCGCTGTCGCTGGAGGTGCGACTGAGCCCGGTATCAGGCCCGGAAGGTCCCAGCGTGCTCGCCGTCGTCCGCGACGTGTCGGAGCGAGAGCGGTACCTCTCCAAGGTCCAGCGCGCCCGTGAGGAAGCAGAGATGCAGCGCAGCCAGGTGCAGGCCCTGCTGGACCACACGCCCGTGGGAATCGTCTTCGCGGAGGCGGACGGCGGCGGGCTGGTGGCCAATCCCGTCGCGGAGCAACTGCTCGGGCGCCCGCTGAAGGGCGTGTCGCTGGCGATGACGGGGATCAACCCCGTCGTGCTCACCACCGACGGCAAGCCGGCCCGCCGGGAGGACGTGCCCATCGTCCGCGCGCTGCTCACGGGCCAGCTCGCGGGGCCCGAGGAGTTCCTCATCCTCCACCCCGATGGGAGCCGGCTGCCGGTGTTGATGACCGCGGCCCCCGTCTTCGGTCCCAGCGGGAAGGTGCGCGGCGTGGTCTCCACGGCGCAGGACGTGACGACGCGCCACGAACTGGACCGGCTCCGCGAGGAATACGTCAGCCTCATCTCCCACGACCTGCGCAATCCGCTCCACACCATCAGCCTGCGCGTGGGACTGCTGCGGCGCGCCCTGCGCGAGCAGAACCTGGAGCGGGAGGAATCCATGACGGAGGCCATCCAGCGCAGCGTGGCCTGGATGAACACCATGATTGAGGACCTGCTGGAAGGCTCGCGGCTGGAGTCCCAGCGGGAGACGCTGCGCCGCGAGCCCCGAGACCTGGCGCGCTTCCTGGAAGAGGTGATGGAGCGGGACGTGGCCCCCGACGTGCGCGAGCGCTTCCACCTGGAGGTCCCAGGCGCGCTGCCCCCCATCTGGATGGACGCGGCGAGGCTGGAGCGGGTGATGGCCAACCTGCTGAGCAACGCCGCCAAGTACAGCCCCGGTGGGCAGCCCATCACCGTGCGAGCCCAGCTCCAGCCGGAACAGGTGGTGGTGTCGGTGAAGGACCTGGGCCCCGGGCTGAGCCCGGAAGACGCCGCGCGCGTCTTCGACAAGTACTTCCGCACGCAGAAGAGCGGCGCGTCGGACGCGAAGGGGCTGGGGCTGGGGCTGTACATCAGCCGCCTCATCATCGAAGCGCACGGCGGGCGCATCTGGGTGGAGAGCGAGCCCGGCCAGGGCTCCACCTTCAGCTTCAGCCTGCCCGTGGCCCCGCCCGGCGCGAACCCGCTCCCGCCCCAGGTCCCGGATGACCAGGCCCCGGCGGCGGGAGACGGCTCGGCCGTCAGCGCGTAGGGGCCCAGCGCGGCAGCCAGTCCGGCCCCTTGGCGGTCGTCAGACGCGTCTGCCCGCTGCCATCCGCGCGCATGACGTACACGTCCGTGTCGCCCTGGCGCTCGGACACGAAGGCCAGGTACTTCCCGTCCGGACTCCACGCGGGCATGTCGTCCCGGTGCTTGCCGTCCGTCAGGGCCACCGGCGCGCCGCCCGCCACCGCCACCATCCAGATGCGGGCGTTCCCATCCGGCAGACGGCTCACGTAGACCAGTCGTTGCCCATCCGGACTCCAGGCGGCCTCACGCTCGTCGCCCTCGAAGGACTCGCCCGACACGGCGCGCAGGTCCGAACCGTCCGGACGGAGGAAGTACAGCCGGTCCTTGCGCTCGCGATCGCTGACGATGACGAGCCACTTGCCGTCCGGGCTCCACTTCGGCGTGCGGTCCTCATGGTGGAAGAAGGTGAGGCGGCGCTCACCACTGCCGTCCGCGTTCGCCACGTAGACTTCGGGGTCGCCCTCGCGGCTGCATACGAAGGCCACCTCCTTCCCATCCGGAGACACCGCCGGCTCGAAGCAGCCTTGTGGCACCTGCGTGAGGCGCACCTCCGGCCCCCCCTCACGGGGCTCCAGGCGCACCACGTCACTGAAGCCCTCCGCGTCGGACTCGGCCACCAACCAGGTGCCATCCGGCGCCCAGCTCGCGTTGCGCGCACGCGCCCGGGGCGGGTGCAGCGGTACCGCCGGGCTCTTGCCATCCAGCGGCAGGACCCGCATCTGCTGGCGGTGCAGCCCGCCCTCCTCCGTCGCGGTGATGACGAGCAGCGACTTGCCGTCCGGCGACAGGGGACCGGGGTACTCGTCCTCCTCGCCGCGCGTCAGCTGCGTCTCCACACCGTCCGGACTCACCTTCCAGACATCCTTCTGCCCTGCCCGCTCCGACAAGAAGATGACCGCGCCTGGAATGGAGCGAGCCTCCTCCTTGGACAGCGGCCCGGAGCCGGACGTCCCGCCACACCGGCCGGAACATCCGACACCGAGCACGGCGAGCGCGGTCAGACACCGCGCCCGCCACGGCCAGGAACGTTGAAGCCGTTCAAGGCCCCGCATCACCACCTCACTGAATCCGGAGGGCGTCCGCCATGACGACGTAGCCTTCGGTGGCCCAGCGGCTCAGCTGCACCTTGTTCCAGCCGGCGTTGAAGTTGTAGGTGCCCAGCGTCACCCACTTGCTGCCGTTGGTCTGCTGGTTCACCGTCACCGTGCTGTTGCCGCCCGCGTGCGTAATCATGAAGGGCGCCGCGGGAGAGCGGTTGGTGCCCTGCACCCACCAGGCCTGGATGGTCCGGCTGCCCGCCGCAGGCATGTGGAAGTGGAACACCGCCGGCTCGGAGACGGGCTGCGTGGAGGCGTAGTAGTAGTCGTTGCCGTAGTAGCCCGCGCTGGTGCCACGCGCCCAGGTGGACGGCACCGCGATGTAGCCCTTGCTGGAGTCGTTGTTGGCGTTGTTGCTGTCCACGACGATGACCGGGTTCGTTCCACCGCCGCCGTCACCACACTCGCTGCGAATCTTGCTGATGTACGTGGACCACGGCCAGTTGGGGCCCGGGTCCGTGCGGGTCTCCGGCTGCAGCCGGCCGTGCGCCACGATGTGGTAGCTGTCGCGCGGGATGCCCTGGTCCCGGGTGATGTTGCACGTCAGCTTGGCGGAGGTGGTGATCATCCCCGTGGAGAACGAGGCCGAGCTGGCGTAGCCACCGTGCTCGATGCCGATGGAGAAGTCGTTCGTCGACCGGCCGTTGAGGTTCGACTTGACGCCGCCGTTGAGGCTGCTGCGGTAGGCAGCGGCCACGTGCCAAGCGCGGCTCGACTCACGCACGAGCTGCGACACCTCGGTGCCGCTCTCGTTGACCACGTAGTGCGCGCTCACTCCCGCGGCGGAGTTGGTCAGCCAGCTCCAGCAACCCGAGTAGCCACCCTCACAGGTGTGGATGACGACCATTTGCTGACCGATGCCAGCGGGCCGCGCGTTGTAGTTGGGCGACGGGCGCCAGATGGAGGCCGCGTAGTCCGGGCCGGCCGCAAGGGCCTGCATCTTCGGCAGGGCGAACTTCGGCTCGACCTGGGTGGCCTCCAGCGACACAGCCACCTTGCCCGCCGGCGTGAAGGCGCCCGCGCCCTCGCGCAGCACCGAGTACACGTCGTTGTGGATGTAGTGCGCCTGGATGTCCGGGTCGGAGATGTCCGTCAGGCGCACGGCCACCGGGGCCCACGCGCCCAGGTCCGCGCGGTCGATGCCCGCCTCATCGGCGTACTTCGACAGCAGCGCAGCGCCGGCGCGCAGGTTGGCCAGCGGCTCGTCACGCACCGCGTCCGCGGACACACCCGCCAGGGCGGCGCCGTCGGTGATGAGCTGACCGCGCAGGGCCAGCAGACCAAAGGCCGCCGGGCGGCCCTCGAACTCCTCCTCGCCGCGGACGTGCTCCCAGCGCGTCTCCGCGTAGGAGATGGCCTTGAGCAGGCTCACCGGAACGTTGAACTCACCAGCGGCCTTCGTGAACTGCGCGTCCAGTTCGTTGGGCGTGCGGCGAGCCGCGTCGGCCACCGCGCGGGCGGCGTCGTCCACCGCGCCTGCGGGAACCTGCGACTCAGGTGCTGTTTCTTCCGGAGACGTTTCGGGCTGGGGGCCACAGGCCGCCAGGGCCATGGCCGCGGCCGTCACCGCGAACGTCTTGCGCAACACGTGCATGGAAACTCCTTGAAGGGGGGTCAGCAGCTCCACGGTCGCCCCCGTCCCACGGGAGCGGCGCAGGGGGCCACTCCTGAGCACCATGCATGCCAGCCGCGCATTCCCAGGGAGCACCTCTTTTTCCCGACCCCAGGTGGAGCATGGATGCTCCACCTTCCCGTCAAGAAATCTGCCCTCGAACCCGGGCCCCCGACGGTGCAACCACCCGGAATCAGGAATGACGCACATGTAAGCCCTGACAATCCAGGCGTCGGATTGGCCAACCGATGTCGCACTGACGTGTTTCGAGACAGCCCGACGTAAAGTTTATTTACTACCTTTCCAGTTCTCCCCACCTTTTGGCGTGACACCGGATGCAGGGGATAGGACGAGGGGGCCGACAGGGGCGAGGGCTTCCGCTATGAGGGGGCCATGCGGCTCTTCGGAATCGGCGACACCCACCTGCCCTCCACGCGACAGAAGGACATGCACCGCTTCGGGTGGTCCGAGCACCCCCTGCCGCTGCAGCGCGCGTGGGATGAGCGGGTGGCTCCGGAGGACGTGGTCATCGTGGCGGGGGACATCTCCTGGGCCACGCGGGCCCACGAGGTGATGGACGACCTGGCGTGGCTGGACGCGCGCCCGGGGCGCAAGGTGCTGGTGCGCGGCAACCACGACTACTGGTGGGGTGACTCCGCCTCCAAGCTGCGCAAGCTGCTGGAGCCCTTCCGAACCCTGGAGGGCTTCCTCCACAACAACGCCGTCGTCATGGGCCCGTGGGTGATTGCGGGCAGCCGGCTGTGGACCGCGCCGGAGGCGCCGCCCATGCCCGGTGGGGAGATGGGGGACGAGGCGGCGGACACCGGCTATGTGGAGCGGGAGACGCGCCGGCTGACGGCCTCCATGGAGGACGCGAAGAAGAAGGAGGCAGCCAGCCCCACGCCGCTGGTGCGCGTGGTGGCCGTGCACTTCCCGCCGGTGTACGCGAACGAGAAGTCCACCGCCTTCAGCGAGCCCATCGAAGCCTTCGGACCGAAGGTGTGCGTCTATGGCCACTTGCACGCGGCGGGCATTGCCGCGGGCTTCACGGGTGAGCGCGGCGGCGTACGCTACGTGCTGGCCTCGTGTGACGCGGCGGGCTTCGCCCCGGTGCTGCTCGACGAGGTGTGAGGAGGCGCACCATGCCGTCCAACAAGGCGGAGCTCGAGGCCCGGCTCGCGGCCGTGCACCCCGGTGATTCGGTGCGCGGGCTGTTCTTCAAGTCGGTGCTCAGCCTCGTCCAGCAGCAGGCGGGCCTGGCGGCACTGGAGACAGTGCGCCAGGGGGCGCTGGGCGCGGCGTACACCGACCTGCTCACGTACCCGGCGCGGGACTTCCTGACGCTCCTCTACCGCGCGGCGGACGCGCTGGAGCCGCTGCTGGGGCCCGAGGACGCCGTCTTCCACGCCTGCGGAGAGAAGGACGTGACGCGCTTCTCCACCGGGCCAGGCATGCTCATCTTCGGAATCATCTCCCGCGGGGACCCGCAGAAGCTCTTCGCGGGCGCGCAGATGGGCTACGGCGCGGCCGTCAGCTACGGCAGCCGCGACTACGTGCCCACCGGCCCCACCTCCGGCACGCTGCACATGCGCCGGGACATGCTGCCGCCCGCCTACCACGAGGGCATCCTCACCGGCGCGCTGAAGGTGCTGGGCCTGCAAGGCACCGCGCGCGCGACGCCGCGAGGCATCGACAGCGCGGACTACGACATCCAGTGGGCTTGAGGCGCGACGCTCAGTCCACGCGGATATAGGTGACGTCCAGTTCGGCGACGACGCGCTCGCCCACCGACGCCTGGCAGGTGAAGGTGTGCGCGTCACCGTCGTGCGCGCTGCGAACGGCGCCGAACGTCACCGTCTGGCCCGCGTAGGCCAGGGTGTCCGCCTTCAGGCGCACGTCCTTCGCCATGCAGCGGGCCCACGGCGCGCCTTCCAGCCGGCGAAGCAGCGTGGTGGCCACGCGCGTCATCCCACTGGCCACCACGGCCACCGGCATCACCGGGTGCAACGCGAAGTGCCCCTTGCACATCTCCGCCGTCACCGGCCCCAGCGTGGCCGACAGGCTCTCACCATCCGGCCGCCAGTCGCGCAGCGCCAGCGGCTTGCTGTAGGGGTTCTGCCGCAGCTTGGCCCACTCCTCGGGGGTGCGCTGCATGCCGTCGTCGCGGCGCGGCTCGCGGCGCATGTCCACCCGGGCCTCGCCGAACAGGCGCGTGAAGGCGGCGGCGGACAGCACGTTGTAGTCCACCTCCAGGCGGAAGAACGGCGTGCCGTCCGGCAGCGACAGCAGCGTGTGCGCGGTGGCCGAGCGGCGGCCGGTGAACTCCGCCTTCGCCAGCCCCCACAGCAGGTCCGTGGCGCGGGCCATGGGCTCCGGGCGCAGCCACTGCCCGCGCGCGCCGCACGCCAGGTAGAAGTGCTGGCCGTCCTTGGGCGACATCAGCGCGGACGCGCACGAGCCCAGAATCGCCAGGTGCCGCCCCGCCTCACCCAGGCCAATGGGGCCCGCTTCCGCGTCCGGGTCCTGCTGCACTGGGATGCGCGCCACCACCTCGCCCTCCCCCATCACCGTCACGTCCTTGAGGGCGTAGTAGGGGTCCCGCACGCAGATGCGCGGGTAGAGGTCCGCATGCGTCAGCAGCGTGTGCGGCGCCAGCCCCGACAGCGTCTCCAGCGTCTGCTCCGACGAAGCCCAGGCAGAAACAGGGGCAACAGCGGAATTCGCGGACGAGGGCGCAATGTCGAGGAGCATGGACTGACCTGATTTCGGACGAGGGGTGCCGGGGGACACCAGTTTTCGAGATGCCGAGCTTCGTTCCGCCGACAGAAGACAAATTCCGGCGGACGAAAATGATTATCGGCATACGGTCCGATTTGTTGCTTCCTGTCGTAATTTTCCGTCCGAGGGGTAAAATTGGACGCAAATGTGGCAGGGAGGCGCAGCCCAGGGCACAGAATCGCCATTCAACGCAAAGAGTCAAGGGCAGATATGGGGTGAAGCACACCCGCCCTGGCTCAGGCGTTCACGGAGCTACAACTCCACCTGCGCGCCCAGCTCCACCACCCGGTTGGGCGGGATGCGGAAGTACGCGGTGGCGCTGCGCGCGTTGCGGCTCATCCAGGCGAACAGCGCCTCGCGCCACACGGCCATGCCCGGGCGCTTGGTGGGAATCAGCGTCTCCCGTCCCAGGAAGAAGCTGGTGCCCATCAGTTGGAACTGGAGCCCCTTCTCGCGGCAGCGCTTCAGCACGTCGGGGATGCCCGGGTTCTCCATGAAGCCGTAGCGCGCCACCACGCGCACGAAGCCCTGCTCCAGCGGCTCCACCTCCACGCGCTCGCTGTGCGGCACGTGCGGCAGCTCCTCGGAGAGGATGGTCAGCAGCACCACCTGCTCGTGCAACACCTTGTTGTGCTTGAGGTTGTGCAGCAGCGCGGGCGGGGTGCCTTCCGCGTTGCCCGTCATGAAGATGGCCGTGCCCGGCACCCGCACCGGAGGGTGGTCGCCGAAGCTGCCCAGCAGCACCTTCAGGGGGATGCTGGACGCGCGCAGCTTGGCCGCCAGGATGTCGCGCCCCCGCTTCCACGTCGTCATCAGCGTGAAGACGACGACAGCCATCAGCAGCGGGAACCAGCCGCCGTCCGCCACCTTCACCGCGTTGGCGCCAAAGAAGGCCAGCTCCACGGACAGGAACAGACCCACCACGGGAATGGCCACCCACCGCCGCACGCCCCACAGCTCCCGGGCCACCACGTAGGCCATCAGGGTGGTGATGACCATGGCCGTGGACACCGCGATGCCGTACGCCGACGCCAGCGCGCTGGAGGAGCGGAAGCCCAGCACCAGCGCCACCACGCCCACCAGCAGCGCCCAGTTCAGACCGGGCAGGTAGATTTGCCCCATCTCCTCCGCCGAGGTGTGCACCACCTCCATGCGCGGGCTGTAGCCCAGCTGCATCGCCTGGCGCGTCAGGGAGAACACCCCCGCGATGAGCGCCTGCGAGGCGATGACGCCCGCCACCGTGGCCAGCGCCACCAGCGGGTACAGCAGCCAGGACGGCGCCAGCAGGAAGAAGGGATTGCGCGCGGCGCTCGCGTCGCGCAGCAGCAGCGCCCCCTGCCCCAGGTAGTTGAGCATCAGCGCCGGCAGCACCATGGAGAACCACGCCAGTTGGATGGGCTTGCGGCCGAAGTGGCCCATGTCCGCGTAGAGGGCCTCACAGCCCGTCACCACCAGGAACACGCCGCCCAGCACCAGGAAGCCATGCAGGTGGTTGTGGCGGAACAGCTCCACCGCGTGCCAGGGCGACAGCGCCCCCAGCACCGCCGGGTTGTGCACCAGCTCCTTCACGCCGAGCCCGGCGAGTGTGAGGAACCAGATGCACATGACGGGACCGAACACGGCGCCGATGTCCGCGGTGCCGTGCCGCTGCACCAGGAAGAGCGCCACCAGGATGACCAGGGCGATGGGGATGACGTAGGGGTCGAAGACGGCCGTGGCCACATGCAGGCCTTCCACCGCACTGAGCACGGTGATGGCCGGCGTGATGATGCCGTCTCCATAAAGGAGCGCCGCGCCGAAAATGCCCAGCGTAATCAACATCGGACGCGACCGGTGGGACGGCTGCGCGCGCTGCCGCTGCATCACCAGCGCCATCATCGCCAGGATGCCGCCTTCGCCCCGGTTGTCCGCCTTCATCACCAGCAGCAGGTACTTCACCGACACGACGATGATGAGCGACCAGAAGATGAGCGACAGCACCCCCAGCACGTTCGCGGGCGTCGGCGGAATCCCATGCGCCCCCGTGAAGCACTCCCGCAACGCGTACAGCGGGCTCGTGCCGATATCGCCGTAGACGATGCCCAAGGCCCCGAGGGCCAGCAGCGCCGAGCGCTTGAAGGTGTCCGGGCCCTTTTTGACGTCTTCGCCGCCCGGCACTCCGGTGGTGGTCGCTTTCACGAAGCCGCGCTTTAGCTGAACCCGGGCCTGGAGCAACCGCCACCGTATCGCGCACAGAGTATTCCCTTGTGCGCCTGACGCCTCCCCGCCTCGGCGTCACAGGGCCCTAGGGCGGGGAGTGCGTCCGGAACGAACACTCCCAGGCCAGGGATGTTCGACATTCGCGACGGCATGGCCGCCCTGCCCGGAGGGACGCTCCTCGCCCCGTTACAGCCATGCTCCCATGCAACACGATGGGTGGGGGGACTCGATGACGATGTTGGCGGCACTTGGTCAGGCAGAAGCCCGGCGGTCCGGAGCACGAGGTCCAGCGATGCTGGAAGCCATCCTCCAGGTCTCCCCCCTGGCCATCCACCTGATGGACGTGGATGGCACGGTGCGGCTGTGGAACCCCGCCGCCGAGCGGCTCTTCGGCTGGAGCCGGGAGGACGTGCTTGGCCACCGCGCCCCCTGGGCCACCGACGCCCGCTGGGAGAAGTTCCGCCGCCATCAGGAGCAGGCCACGCAGGGCATGGAGCCGCCCTGTCTGGAGCTGGAGCTCCACCGGCGAGATGGCACGCCCCTCCATGTGGAGCTGTGGGCGGCGCCCATGCCACCGGCCACCACCGGTCCCGCCCAGTGCCTGGGCATGCTGGTGGACGTCACCGAGCGGCGCCGGGGCGAGGCCCACCGACGGCTCCTGTCAGAGGCCAGTGAAGTCCTCGGCTCCAGCCTGGAGCAGGACGCGACGCTGGAGCACCTGGTGCGGCTCGCCGTGCCTGCCTGCGCGGATTCCTGCCGCGTGTTCCTCGAAGATGCCCCGGGCGAGGTGCGATGCGTGGCGTCCGCGGGCCTGGATGCACGGGAGCCCCTGAATGCGGGTACGCCTCTCGTCCCGGACGAAGCGGCGGTGTCGCGAATCATCGCGTCCGGAGAGCCGGCGCTGCACGACGCGGAGCCGCCGTCCTGGCTGGGCGTGCCGCTGGCGTGGCCGGGGCGGAAGGGCGCCGCGCTTGTCTTCTCGCGCACCGGACGGACCTTCGACGCGCGGGACGTGGCACTGGCGCGGGAGTTGGCGCGCCGGGCGTCACTCGCCCTGGACCACGTGCGCCAGTACCACGAGGCGTGCCAGGCCATCCGCGCGCGCGAGGAGCTCTTGGCCATCGCCAGCCATGAGCTGAAGTCCCCCCTCAGCGCGCTCCAGCTCCAGGTGCAGAACCTGCGCACCGCGCTGGAGCGCTCACCGGACGCCGTCCCCCGGGAGCGGCTGCACCGGGGGCTGGACCTGATGGGCCGGCAGGCGAAGCGTCAGGCGAAGCTCATCGACGCGCTGCTGGACGTGTCGCGCATCCACGCCGGACGGCTGGAGCTGAACCCGGAGCCGGTGGACCTGGGCGCCCTGGTCCGCGAAGTGGCGGAGCGCCTCGAGCCGGAGCTGGCGGGCGCGGGCACGCGCCTGACGTTGACACTGCCGTTGGAGGCCCACGGCTACTGGGACCGGCTGCGACTGGACCAGGTGCTCACCAACCTGGTGTCCAACGCCATGAAGTACGGGCGGGGCAACCCCGTCCAGGTGACGCTGTCCAGCACCCAGGCCCACGTGCGCCTGGACGTGCGCGACGCGGGCATCGGCATCGCGCCGGAGCACCTGCACCGCCTCTTCCACCGCTTCGAGCGCGCCGTGTCCGGCCGGGACTACAGCGGCGTCGGCCTGGGGCTGTGGATTGTCCGCGAGGTGGTGGAGGCCATGGGCGGCCACGTCACCGTGAGCAGCGAGCTGGGCGTGGGCTCCACCTTCACCGTCGTGCTGCCGCGGGCGCGCGGGTGAGGACGCCGGGGCTCACCCGCGCGGGCGCGCCCCTCACAGCGCGAGGAACAGGATGGCGGCCTTCTCCTCGGGGCTCGCCGCGAGGAACTCGTCCGGCAGCCAGATTTCCGAGTCGGGCGTCATGGCCCGGTCGCAGCTGCGCCGGCCCGTGTAGAAGCGGTTCGTGTTCGCCGCCTTCAGCCGGTAGGTGCAGTCGCGGACGTAGATGGTGAGCTCGCTGGGGCTCAGCTTCAGGTTGACGGGGCGTCCGCCAAATCCGCCCTTGGCCACGATGGCGTCCCCCTCCTTCGTCACCGTCAGGTTCACCGGCGCGCCGCCGACGGCGCCCTCCACCGCCCCGTCCTTCAGCGTCAGGGCGAAGTTGCCCTTCAGCCCGCGGCCCTTCAGCATCCCGGGCGAGCGAGCCACCTGGAAGTCCGCCCCCGACACCGCCTCTGGCGTCATCTCCAGGTTGAACGACTGGTAGGCAATCTTCATGTTGATGGCGTCCTGCTTTCGTTCGGCCATCGCCACGCTCGCCCCCAGCACCACCCCCAACACCAGCACGCTCCGGCGGAGCGGCATCAGCATGCGCTTCATGTGGAGACCTCCTCGTACGGTTTCATCCCCGGCTGAGTAACGACAGTGTGGACACCGGATACCGGCCCGTCATGCACCTTGGGGTAACCCCCGGGAATTGCTTTCGGTGCGGTGGGCATCCCGCCAGGGAGGGGCCGCCAGGAGTCCACCGTCCACGCCGTGGGCGCGCGCCGTGAACGGCGTTGACACCCAGCCCCATCCCGCGCGCGCAACCCCGCGGAAACAGGCCCGTCCTCCGGTGGCAGGCCCCTTGCGATGGCGCCCTTCCAAAAGGAGCGGGCCATGGCGGAGACGGGCAACACGCGGTGGGGAACGGCGAGGCTGGACGGAGGCAAGGTGCTGCGCTGGAGCCTCCTGCACGTGGGAGCGCTGGTCGGGGGCACCTGTTTCTTCTCGTGGAGCGCGGTGGCGGTGTTCGCCGGGATGACCGCGGTGACGATGTGCCTGGGCGTGTCGGTGGGCCTGCATCGGGGACTCATCCACCGGGCCTTTCGTGCCTCGGCGCCCGTGGAGCGCGCGTTGGCGCTGCTCGGCACCCTGGCCGGCCTGGGCGGCCCCATCGCGATGAGCCGCATGCATGACCTGCGCGACTTCCACCAGAACCAGCCGGAAGCGGACTGTCCCCCCTACTTCGGCTACCGCGAGGGCTTCACGCGCGCCATGGCCTACGCCCTCTTCCACACCTGGCACCCGCGAAGCGGCGCCGCGGACGTGCCAGCGGCGCCCCATGTCACGCAGGACGTGTTCTTCCGCGGGCTGGAGCGCGCGGGCCTGTGGCTCCAGGTGCCGCTCGCCCTGGCGTTGTACGCACTGGGCGGGGCGCCCTGGGTGGCCTGGGGCATCCTGGTGCGGCTGGCGCTCACCCAGGACGGCTTCTGGTGCGTCCATTACGTGAGCCACGTGGAGGGCGAGCAGCCCTACGAACTGCCGGGCTGCGCCGAACAGGGACGCAACGCCGGCTGGCTGGCGCTGCTGAGCATGGGCGAGTCGTGGCACAACACCCACCACGTCTACCCAGCCTCGGCGCAGATGGGGCTCGGGTGGCGGCAGCCGGACCCAGGCTGGTGGGCCGTGCGCGGACTGGCCGCGCTGCGGCTGGTGCATGATGTGAAGTCGCTGGCCCACCTGCCGCCGCGTCCGGGCGCACGCACGCGCCGCCCGGAGCCTCATCGAACCCGGCGCCTCTGCGTGCTCGCCCTACGCCGGGCCTGACGCTCCGATGTGGGCGTGCTTCACTCCTCGACGTTGCGCAGGAAGTCCGCCACGTGGGCGAAGCGCGCATCGAGGAAGCGGCGCAGGCCCCCGGAGATGCCCCGCGCATCCATGGCCCGTTGCATGGAGCGCACCCACGCATCACGCATGGCGACGCCGATGGACAGGTGGCCATGACGCATGCGCAGTCGGGGGTGGCCGTGACGCTCCGTGTAGTCCTGCGGCCCGCCCAACCATCCCGCGAGGAACAAGCCGAACCGCTCGCGTGTGCCGCGGTTCACCCGGCCCTCGGCGTCCAGTTCGTGCAGGCGCGCCAGCTCCGGCTCGTGGGCGTCCATGGCGTCGTAGAAAGCCTCGGCCAGGGCCATGGCCGCGTCGGTGCCGCCCAGCCGGTGGTACGGCAGGTCATCCGGGCTCGGCACCCAGTCGTCTTCAGTCGGCATCTTCAGTTGTACGGACATGCTTTCTTTCTACCGCTGGAGACGCCCGGGTTCATGGAGACTCGTCATTCCCCTCGAAACGCCCGGCTGATCTCCGGCGGACAGAGCGGCAGGCGGTCCAGGGGCCGCTCGCCCTGGCAGATTTGACCTGGGAGAGAGGCGGTTGCTAGAGCCACGGCCACCCGTGCCCATCCCCC
>NZ_SRLV01000055.1:0-57483 GCF_006518205.1 Myxococcus sp. CA005
GTCCTGGATTGTCCAGCAAGCGTGGAAGGTGGCGCGCGGGGGCCGCGGGACGAGGAGGCGGGCTGAGCACGTCGTTGACCGACGGCATCTTCCGGATGTCCCCGCGCGCCACCTTCCACGCTTGCTGGACAATCCAGGACAGCGAGCGGTCCTGCCTCGTCGCCTCACGCTGGATCTCCTCCAGCATGTCCTCGGGGAAATAGAGACTCTGTTTACGATGGTCCGTCGTAGCCATCCGTCGTTACTCCTCCCGAGGGTCCTGGCGCTCGTCGCCAGTCACATCATTCACGGCGGGGAACGACTTGATGCGCTCGCGGGCGATCTTCCACGCCTGCTGCACGACCCAGGAAAGGGAGCGGTCCTGGCGGGTCGCCTCTTCCTGGATCTCCTTCAGCATCTCCTCGGGGAAGTACAGCGACTGCTTGCGCTTGTCGGTGCCTGCCATACTTGGGTCTCCGGGGCGGATTCGGGGTGACGACCTGAACACACCTGGGCCGTTATCCGACAGACTCCCAAGTGGGTCAACGGTTTCCAAGGACTCATTCCGAGGTCGCACGGTCCGTCCCCGTGCTCGTCCAGTTGCACGTAAGCTGTGCAACCATGCGCGAAAAAGGAAACGCCCCGGACTCCACGAGGAAGTCCGGGGCGCTTCGGAAAGAGGGACCGCCTAGAGAAATCTCCAGGCGGGCCCGTGGACCCAGAGGGGGAGGGGGGGGACCCCTAGGTCCAACAGCTCAAAATTCGACCGTCTCAAGAACAGCGTTCGCGGCCGCGTGTATTTCCGCTACCGCATCAACGCTGATTCGATGTTGTGGCGATCATAAGAATCAGCCCCCCTGCCTTCAACCGCACGTGCCTCTGTAACCCGCTCACCCGACACTCCATTCCACCGCGGTCCGATGCCCCGTCACGATTCCGCCACGCAGCTGCTGACGACGACGCTTCAAGAGGCGTACACCCGGCTGGGACTCGAGGGAGGTTCGGTGCTGCTCGCCGTTTCCGGCGGCGCGGACTCCACGGCCCTCCTGATGGGAACCGTGCTCGTCGCCGAGCGACTCCGGCTTCGCGTGGAGGTGGCCTCGCTGGACCATGGCCTGCGTCCCGAAGCGGCGGAGGAGGCCCGCCAGGTGTCGGTCCTGGCGGCCGCGCGGGGGCTGCCCTGCCACGTCCAGGCGCTGCGGCTGCATCCAGGGGTCGGCATCGAGGCGCGCGCGAGGGAGGCTCGCTACGCGGCGCTGGAGGCACTCCGCCTCGAGCGGGGCCTGGACGTGGTGGCCACCGCGCACACCGCCACGGACCAGGCGGAGACGCTGCTCATGCGCCTGGCACGAGGCACCGCCCTGCGCGGCGCGGTGGGCATCCACGAAGCGCGCCCCGGACTGGTGCGCCCCCTGCTGTCGTGCACGCGGGAGGAGGTGGTGGCCTTCCTGGCGGAGCAGGGTGTCGCCTATGTGACAGACCCGATGAACACCGACCCTGTCCACTTCCGGACGCGCGTTCGCCTTGGAGTGCTACCCGCCCTGTCGCGCGCCGCTGGCTTCGCGGTGGAGGGGCACCTGGCCGCCTTCGCGCGGGTGGTCGCGGAGGACGAGTCGCTGCTGGCGTCCATGGCGGACGCGGCCTTCGACCGGCTGCGCCTGGAGGATGGCGCCCTGGATGCGGTGGGCGTGCGCGCGCTGGAGCCCGCGCTGCGCCGGCGGGTGCTCGCCCGGCTGGTGGCCGGCACGGAGGCCGCGGTGGATGAGGCCACGCTGGCCCGCGTGCAGCGCGCGGTGGCCCAGGGCGGCACGGCCACGCTGGGGCGGGGCTACGTGCTGCGCGCGACCAGCGGACGGGTGCGCTGCGTGCGGCAGGTGCCGTCCACCCCACCGGCGGAACTCCGGCTGGAGCACGCGGGTTCGCGGGGCGCGCTCGCGGGGACGGGCTGGAATTTTTCCGTCGAGTTCGCACCTCCACCAGCGGGCGTGCTCGGGCTGGCGCTCGGGGACGGGACGCGCTGGCCGCTGACCGTGCGGACACGCCGCCCCGGCGATCGGGTGTGCACTGCTGGGGGACAACGCAAGCTTCAAGATGTGTTGGTTGATCTTCGAGTGCCCGCGGAAGCACGGGCCACGCGGCCGGTGGTGGCGGATGCCGAGGGGCAGGTGTTGTGGCTCCCCGGCCTCTGGTCTCCGGTGGCTCCGCGTGCGGCCGCCAGGGAGTACCTCTGGGCGGTCCCTCCCGGTTCGAGCATTCAGCGGACCGCGGCGTTATAGAGTGGCAGAGTCGCAGTTCGGGGGATGGGCGCGGCCCCCTAAATAGTTGAGGGCTTTTTGCTGTTGCTGATACGGTCCGTCGCTGGGTAGCTCGCCTGGTGTCGGCCAAGTGATGGAAAAAGCTGGGGTTCTTCCCAGCGCGGCCCTCATCCCGGCGAGTTCCGAAAGGGCAGCTGACACGTGCGTTCGACTTACAAGACCATCGGGCTCTGGGTCATCCTGATCGTCCTCTTCGTCGCCTTCTACAATTTCTTCTCCCAGGGCAACGACCAGGTCCAGGAACCGTCCTTCACCCAGTTGCTGACGAAGGTGGAGGAGAAGAAGGTCCAGGAGGTTGCCGTCAAGGGCAACACCTATTCCGGCAAGTTCACCGACACGTCGGAGAAGTTCCGCACGACGGGGCCGGCGCCGGATGCGGCCATGCTGAACCAGCTCCGCAGCAACGGCGTGGACGTGAAGTACGAGCGGGAGGAGCAGAACAGCCTCTGGCTGACCATCCTCGGTCAGTGGATGCCGGTCGTCTTCCTGTTCCTGTTCTTCATCTTCTTCATGCGCCAGCTCCAGGGTGGCAGCGGCAAGGCCATGACCTTCGGGAAGTCGAAGGCCAAGCTCCTCAGCGAGAGCCACAACAAGGTCACCTTCGCGGACGTGGCCGGCGCGGACGAGTGCAAGGAAGAGCTCGAGGAGATTGTCGCCTTCCTCAAGGACCCGAAGAAGTTCACCAAGCTGGGCGGCCGCATTCCCAAGGGCGTGCTGATGATGGGCTCGCCGGGAACGGGCAAGACGCTGCTCGCCCGCGCGGTGGCCGGCGAGGCCGGCGTGCCGTTCTTCTCCATCTCCGGCTCGGACTTCGTGGAGATGTTCGTGGGCGTCGGCGCCAGCCGCGTCCGTGACCTCTTCGAGCAGGGCAAGAAGAACGCCCCCTGTATCATCTTCATCGACGAAATCGACGCCGTGGGCCGTCACCGTGGCGCGGGCCTGGGCGGCGGACACGACGAGCGCGAGCAGACGCTCAACCAGCTCCTCGTGGAGATGGACGGCTTCGAGTCCAACGACGGCGTCATCCTGATTGCCGCCACCAACCGTCCGGACGTGTTGGATCCGGCGCTCCAGCGTCCCGGCCGCTTCGACCGGCGCATCGTGGTGCCGCGTCCCGACGTGAAGGGCCGCCTGGGCGTGCTGAAGGTGCACACCCGCCGCGTGCCGCTGGCGCCGGAAGTGGACCTGGAGGTCATCGCTCGCGGTACGCCGGGCATGACGGGCGCGGACCTGGAGAACCTCGTCAACGAGTCGGCGCTGATGGCCGCGCGGCAGAACAAGGAGCGCGTGGACCTGAGCGACTTCGAGGCCGCCAAGGACAAGGTCTTCATGGGCCCCGAGCGGCGCTCCATGATCATGACCGAGAAGGAGAAGAAGAACACCGCCGTCCACGAGGCGGGCCACGCGCTGCTGGCCAAGCTCCTCCCGGGCTGCGACCCTCTCCACAAGGTCACCATCATCCCGCGCGGCCAGGCCCTGGGCGTCACCTGGAGCCTGCCCACCGAGGACAAGGTCAACGGCTACAAGAAGCAGATGCTGGACCAGATCTCCATGGCCATGGGCGGCCGCATCGCCGAAGAGCTCATGTTCAACGAGATGAGCAGCGGCGCCGCCAACGACATCGAGCGTGCCACCGAGACGGCCCGCGCCATGGTGTGCCGCTGGGGCATGAGCGAGAAGATGGGCCCCCTGGCGTTCGGCAAGAGCGACGGTGAGGTGTTCCTGGGCCGCGACTTCAACTCGTCCAAGGACTACTCCGAGGACACCGCCCGGCAGATTGACGCCGAGGTCCGCAACATCGTCGTGGGCTGCTACGAGCGCGGCAAGAACCTGCTGACGGAGAACATCGAGGCTCTGCGCCGCGTGTCCGACGCGCTGGTGGAGTACGAGACGCTGGACGCCGAGGACGTCAACATCCTCCTCCAGGGTGGGCAGCTGACCCGTGAGCGTCCGCCCCCGCGCGTGAATGCGCCCCCGAAGGCGACGGAGAAGAAGGACAAGCGGAAGATTCTCGACGCGCTCGAGGGCCTGCCGGCGATGGAGCCGAAGAAGGCCTGAGCTTCACGCCCTTCCAGCGATTGAGCTGAAATGAAGAAGGCCCTTCCCAGCAGCGTGGGAAGGGCCTTCTGCTTTGCGGGCTCCTGGGAGTCCGCGCGCCTACGGGTAGCGCACTGGGAGGGGGGCCTCGGGCAGGGGGATGAACTCCGTCTCATCCGGGACGGCGGCGAAGCGGCCGGCCTTCCAGTCCTCCTTCGCCTGCTCCAGCCGCTCCTTCGAACTGGAGACGAAGTTCCAGAAGATGTAGCGCGGCCCGTCCATGGGCTCCCCGCCGAGCACCAGCAGCCGCGCCGCCGCGGTGGCGTGGAGGGTGACGGCGCCGCCGGGCCGGAAGACGAGCAGCTCTCCCGGCTCGAAGGCCATGCCGTCCACCTCCACGGTGCCCTGGACGAGGTACATCGCCCGCTCCTCGTGCTCGGCCGGAACCACGAAGCGCGCGCCGGCCTCCAGCGCCACGTCCGCGTAGAACATGTCCGACAGCGTCTGCACCGGCGAGCGCTGACCGTGCACGGTGCCGGTGATGACGCGCATCCGCGCGCCCTCGCCCTCGTGGCAGGGCATCTGGTCCTCGGGGTGGTGGACGAACGCTGGGGCCGTCTCCTCGTGGCGCTTGGGCAGCGCCACCCACGCCTGCATGCCAAAGAGCTTGCTGCCCGCGGCGCGTGGGCCGGGGCCGGTGCGCTCCGAGTGGACGATGCCGTTGCCCGCCGTCATCCAGTTCACCGCGCCGGGGCGGATGGGCTGCACGGTGCCCAGGCTGTCCCGGTGCATGACTTCTCCGTCGAAGAGGTAGGTGACGGTGGCCAGCCCGATGTGCGGATGGGGCCGCACATCCAGGCCGTGGCCGGGTTGGAAGCCGGCGGGGCCCATCTGGTCCAGAAAGATGAAGGGTCCCACCATCCGGCGGCGGGCCGAGGGCAGCGCGCGCCGCACCTCGAACCCGTCGCCCAGGTCGCGTGAGGGTGCGACGATGAGTGTCTCCATCGAAGGAGGAAGCTGCTCCGCGTTCAAGTCGTCCCGGCTCATGTCGTGCTCTCTTTCATTCAGCGATGTGGCCTCAGGCCAGGTCGAACAGCAGCGCTTCCACCGGCTCCGTGGCGGAGAGGACGAGCTGCGACTCGTCCGCCACCGCGGCGCCGTCCCCCGCCTTCAACTCAACGCCGTTGAGCGTGGCCTTGCCCCGCGCCAACTGCAGCCAGGCGTGGCGGCCCGGAGCGAGCGTGTACGTCGCCTGCTCGCCCGTGCCCAGCAGCGTCGCGTGAAGCACCACGTCCTGGTGCACCGTGAGGCTGCCGTCGCGGGCGTCCGGGCTGGCCACCACCCGCCAGCGGCCCTGGCGCTCGGCCTCCGGGAAGGCCTTCTGCTCGTAGCCAGGCGTCAGGCCCTTGCGGTCCGGGATGATCCAGATCTGCAGGAAGTGGAGGTTCTCATCCGCGCCGTTCATCTCGCTGTGCAGCACACCGGTGCCGGCCGTCATCCGCTGGATTTCACCGGCGCGCAGCAGGCCCTCGCCGCCCGTGCTGTCGCGGTGGGCAATGGCGCCGCTCAGCGGGTAGGTGATGATTTCCATGTCCCGGTGAGGGTGCGTACCGAAGCCCTCATGGGGCGCGACGCGGTCCTCGTTGATGACGCGCAGGGCTCGGAAGCCCATGAAGTCCGGGTCGTAGTAACCGGCGAAGGAGAAGGTGTGGTGGGAGTCCAGCCAACCGTGGTTGGCGTGACCGCGGGCTTCCGAGGGGCGAATGGCAATCATGGCGTTCCTTTCCGCGGCAGAACCTGGATGGCGGCCGCTGTTTCGAGAGTCATGATGTGCGCGAGGGCCTTTCGGGACTAGGCGTGGACAATGGGAAGCATCGTTCCGTTGATGGAACGATGTCCCGTTCAGCCGGGGATGGGCCAGTGCTCGCGCAGGCACTCCACGAAGGCCATCACCTTGGGGGAGTGGTGCCGCGTGCTTGGGTAGACGGCGTGGACGGGCGCGCCCGTGGAGCTCCAGTCCGGCAGGATGCGCTGCAAGCGCCCGGCGGCCAGCTCCGAGGTGAAGTGGAGGTTGGGGAGCAGGGCGATGCCGGAGCCCGCCCGCGCCACCGCGTAGAGCATGTCCGGCTCATTCACGACGATTCGGGCGGGCACCTTGATGTCCACCGAGCGGTTGCCGGAGTGGAGCGTCCAGACGTTGTTCTCCAGGCCCGCGCCGAAGAGGAGGCAGTCATGCTTCTCCAAATCCTTCGGAGCCTTGGGCGTCCCGCGCGCCTTGAGATAGCTGGGCGCGGCGATGACGACGCGCTCCACGATGCCCAGCCGCCGCGCCATGAGTGACGAGTCCGCCAGCCGCCCGGCGCGAATCGCCAAGTCGAAGCCTTCCGCCACCAGGTCCACGTTGCGGTCGGTACACACCATCTCGAGCTGGACCTCGGGGTACTGCTTGATGAAGGTGGACACCAGTGGCCCGATGAAGCTGAACGTCAGCGGCGTCGTCACACGCAGCAGGCCATGGGGGGCGGCCTGCATCCGCGTCACGGCCAGTTCGGCCTGCTCCGCCTCCGCGACGATGCGCGCGCAGTGCTCGTAGTACGTCCGGCCCACGTCGGTGAGGCGCAGCTTGCGCGTGGTGCGCTGGAGCAACTGCGCGCCGACCCGCGTCTCCAGCTCCGACACCTTCCGGCTCACCGTGGACTTGGGCATCCGCAGCCCACGCGCCGCGGCGGTGAAGCTGCCTGCCTGTACGACGCGTGCGAAGACGAGCAGCTCGTTGAGGTCCATCTCCCGTCCTTCCCGGAGCGTTGTTCCGTGGGTGGAACAGTTCTTCCAGTCTGGCCCATCTAATCAAGCCCGGGGGACACCGCTACCTTCCTCCTCGTCGAACACACCGCTTCACACAAAAAGGAAGGCACCTCATGGCCACCACGACCTGGAACATCGACACCACCCACTCCGCCATCCACTTCTCCGTCCGCCACATGGTCATCGCGAAGGTTCGCGGCAGCTTCCGCAAGTACAGCGGCGCCATTTCGCTGGACGAGCAGGACATCACGAAGTCCTCCGTCGCCGTCACCATCGAGACGGCCAGCATCGACTCCGGTGTCGAGCAGCGTGACACCCACCTGCGCTCGCCGGACTTCTTCGACGTGGAGAAGTTCCCCAGCATCACGTTCAAGAGCACGAAGGTGGAGAAGGCGTCCGGCAACGGGCTGAAGGTGACGGGCAACCTGACCATCCGCGACATCACCCGCGAGGTGGTGCTGGACGCCGAGCAGCTCGGCGGGGCCAAGGACCCGTGGGGCAACGTCAAGACCGCGTTCGAGGCGAAGACGTCGGTGGACCGCCGCGACTTCGGCCTGACGTGGAACCAGGCGCTGGAGGCCGGCGGCGTGCTCGTCGGTGAGAAGATTGAAATCGCCATCGAGGTCCAGGCGGTGAAGGCGCAGGCCGAGCAGGCGGCCTGAGCCACCCCCGCGGACCGCTCCGGAGGCGCCTTCACCGGGCCTCCGGTCCACCTTCTTCTCCCGGAGCCCCCATGACGACCCACAGCCAGACCGAGAAGCCCGGAGCGTTTCGCCAGGTCCTGAAGACCGGCACCCATACCCTGCATGCGGACGTGGCCCCCGCGTTGGGTGGAGAGGACTCCGCGCCCGGTCCACACGACTACTTCGACGCCGCGCTGGCGGCATGCAAGGCCCTGACGGCCACGTGGTACGCGAAGCGTCACGGCCTGGCCCTGGAGCGTGTGGAGACGCACGTCGAACGGGATGATTCGCGGGAGCGGCAGGGCACCTACACGCTGAAGGTGAAGCTGGCGTTCCACGGGGCGCTGTCGCCGGCGGACAAGCAGCGGCTGTACAACGCCGTCGCGCAGTGCCCCATCCACAAGCTGATGACGACGTCCACGGTGGACATCGTGACCGAGCCGCTCGAAGCCTGAGCCCCCGGCGCACTCGGGAGCGGTAGGGTAGGGAAGCGCGTCCCGTCCTGGTGGCGGTACGCGGCCCCCTCCCTGGAGCCTCCCGATGATTCGCGCTCGTCCCCTGACTTCAGAGCACCCGGAAGACCTCATCCTGGCCTTCCGGCGGATGGGGCTGACGGAGTCCACGCAACGGGCCCTGCTGGAGACGCTGCCATTCACTCGGCTCCTCCTCACCGGGTTGAGTCCCCAGGACGAGGCCTTCCTCCAGACGCTGTCTGAGGCGTTCCCCGAGTGGCTTCCCGGGGACGTCCATTCCCGTTCGGGGACGGGGCTGCTGACGGGGCGCGCAGCGCAGTTCCAGCGGCTGGTGACGGCTGCTCGCACCGACGCCCGGGGCTTGTCCGCGTTGGCATCGGCGGTGGCGTCCGCGCTGGCCGCGGGCGTGGCGCCGGCGGCGTTGACGCTGGGCGCCCGGCGCTTCGAGTGGGGCTCCCGCACCTACGTCATGGGCGTGGTGAACGTGACGCCGGACAGCTTCTCGGATGGCGGGCGCCATGCCGGGACGGACGCCGCCATCGCCCACGGGTTGGCCTTGGCCGAATCGGGGGCGGACCTGCTCGACGTGGGCGGCGAGTCCACCCGGCCCGGCTCTCTGCCGGTCAGTGCCGACGAGGAGCTGGCGCGGGTGATTCCCGTCATCGAGGGCCTCCGGGCCCGGACCGATGTGCCTCTTTCCGTGGACACCACCAAGGCCGCGGTGGCGCGCGAGGCGTTGAAGGCCGGTGCGCACCTCATCAATGACATCACCGGCTTCAGCTCTGATGCCGGCCTGTCCCGCGTGGTGGCCGAGGCCGGCGCCGCCTGCTGCCTGATGCACATCCAGGGCACCCCGGCCACGATGCAGCAGGCGCCGCGCTACGACGACGTCGTCGAGGACGTGCTGGCTTTCCTGGAGGCCGCTATCCTCCGGGCCGAGTCGGCGGGCATCCCCCGGGGGCGCATCCTCCTGGACCCGGGCATCGGCTTCGGGAAGACCTTCGAGCACAACCTCTTCCTGCTGCGCCGCCTCCCGGAGCTGCGCGTGCTGGGGCTACCGTTGCTGGTGGGTACGAGCCGCAAGGGCTTCCTCGGCCGGTTGGCGGGCGGCAAGCCTGCCTCCGAACGGCTGGCGGCGACGTTGGGCTCGGTGGCCTCCATGGCGGCGCTGGGCGGGGCCGACGTGGCCCGCGTCCATGACGTGACCGAGGCCCGGGACGCGCTGGCCGTCGCGGACGCCATCCGGCGGTGCGAAGACGGAGGAACGTTCTACGCCCGGTAACAAGGTGTGGCCTACAGCCCCCAAGCTGTGGCCGGTACCTTCACCTTCCGCTGGCCGCCCCCCGAGCCGCCGTGTATGGACGGCGGCGATTCGGTTGGTACTGATTTCGCAACCTCTTTTAGTCTGCGTCGGCCCGCATGCCTGGGTGGTTGCCCAGGGAGCAGTGGGTTCCTAACTTCGAGCCCGCGTGGTGGGCGGGGTATAAGCCCCGACGTCGAGAGGCCGGCGCAGGCCCGGCGTGGGAAAGGCGGAGCGGCACACATGGCGTACAGGATGAACATGCCTCCGAAGGAGGCGCAGGCTTCGCAGAAGCTGTTCGGCACGGATGGTGTTCGCGGGAAGGCGAACGTCTATCCCATGACTGCCGAGGTCGCGATGCAGCTCGGGCGGGCGCTCGCGTTCCTCATCCGCAACGGCCCGCACCGCCACCGCGTCATCGTTGGCAAGGACACGCGGCTGTCCGGCTACATGTTGGAGCAGGCGCTGGCCTCCGGCCTCACCTCCATGGGCGTGGACGTGGAGCTCGTCGGGCCGCTGCCGACCCCGGGCATCTCCAACATCACCACCTCCATGCGGGCGGACGCGGGCGCCGTCATCTCCGCGTCCCACAACCCCTACGAGGACAACGGCATCAAGTTCTTCTGGCGCGACGGTTTCAAGCTGCCGGACGAGACGGAAGGCAAGATTGAGGAGCTGGTGTCCAGCGGCTCCATCGACTCCATCCGGCCCACGGCCACGAAGATTGGCCGGGCCTTCCGCATGGAGGACGCGCGGGGCCGCTACATCGTCTTCCTGAAGGCCACCTTCCCGCGCGAGCTGACGCTGGAGGGGATGACCATCGTCGTCGACTGCGCCAACGGCGCGGCCTACAAGACGGCGCCCGCCGTGCTGGAGGAGCTGGGCGCCAAGGTGATTGCGCTCGGCGTTTCGCCGGACGGCAAGAACATCAACCACAAGTGTGGCGCCCTCTATCCGGAGAACCTGGCCAAGACGGTGGTGAAGCACGGCGCGCACCTGGGCATCGCCCTGGACGGTGACGCCGACCGCCTCATCGTCGTGGACGAGAAGGGCAAGGTCGTCGACGGCGACGCCATCATGGCCATCTGCACGGGCGAGCTGGTGGCCCGCAAGCAACTGAAGAAGAAGATGTTGGTCTCCACGGTGATGAGCAACATCGGCCTGGAGCGCGCGGTGGCGCGCTGGGGCGTGAAGGTGGCTCGCACGCGCGTGGGTGACCGCTACGTCGTCGATGAGATGCGCCGCAATGGCTACAACCTGGGCGGCGAGCAGAGCGGCCACCTCATCTTCCTGGATCACACCACCACGGGTGACGGAACCCTGGCGGCGCTCCAGTTGCTGGCGGTGATGTGCCGGGCGGGCAAGCCCCTGAGCGAGCTGGCCTCCATCTTCGAGCCCGTGCCCCAGACGCTGGTCAACGTCGTCGTGAAGCAGAAGAAGGAGCTGGGCGAGCTCCCGACGGTGATGAAGGTCATCAAGAGCGTGGAGCAGCGGCTGGGCAACACCGGCCGGGTGCTGGTGCGCTTCTCTGGCACCGAGCCCAAGGCCCGCGTCCTCATCGAGGGCGAGGACGCCGCCCGCAACCAGGCCTACGCGAAGGAAATCGCGGACGCGCTGTCCAAGGCCCTCAGCGTCTGAGGGCCGCTGCGAACGGTGGTTGACTTCCGGACGCAGCCAGCATGAAGAAGGGCCGGCGCGCACCGGGGCCTTTCGACAATCCCATGGCCGCGCATGAGCGAGGTGCGGTCGATGGGACAGCGACTGGGTGTCAACGTGGACCATGTGGCGACGCTGCGTCAGGCGAGGCGCACCACGTATCCGGATCCGGTGACGGCCGCGGCGCTTGCGGAGCTTGCCGGCGCGCAGCAAATCACCATCCACCTGCGCGAGGACCGGCGTCACATCCAGGACCGGGATTTGCGCATCCTCCGTGAGACGGTGCAGACGCTCCTGAACCTGGAGATGGCCGCCACCGCGGAGATGGTGAAGCTCGCCTACGAGCACAAGCCGGACGTGGTGACGCTGGTGCCCGAGCGCCGCGAGGAGCTCACCACGGAGGGCGGCCTGGAGGTCGCCAACCAGCGCGAGCACATCGCGAAGATCATCAAGAACCTGAAGGACGGCGAGATTGCCGTCTCGCTCTTCATCGACCCGGACCTGGACCAGGTGCGGGCGGCGCACAAGGTGAACGCGGACCGCATCGAGCTGCACACGGGCCGCTACTGCGAGGCGCGCAACGAGAAGGAGCGGGCCCGGGAGCTGGCGCGCATCATCGACGCGGCCAAGGCGGGCACCAAGCTGGGCCTGGGCGTGGCCGCGGGCCATGGGCTCAACTACGACAACGTGCACCCCATTGCCCGCATCTCCGAGATCGACGAGCTGAACATCGGGCACGCCATCGTCGGTCGCGCGGTGCTGGTGGGCTTCGAGCGGGCGGTGCGTGAGATGCTCGAAATCATGCGCAACCCGGGGTAGGGCGCCATGGGAATCCGCGGCCTGGGCCTGGACATCTGCTCCATCTCCCGCATCCAGCGCATCCTGGACGGGCCTCGCGCGGAGCCCTTTCTGAACCGCGTCTACACCGAGGCGGAGCGGGCCCTCTGCGGCCGGCGCAGTGACGCGGCCAGTGCCTATGCCGCGCGCTTCGCCGCCAAGGAGGCCCTGGTGAAGGCGCTGGGCGCCCCGCCGGGCATCCGCTGGAAGGACATGGAGGTCCGGCGGCAGGGCGGAGCGCCTTATTTCGCACTGTCCGGCGTGGCCCTGGAGGTCATGGAGGCGCGAGGGCTGGAGGCCTTCCTCGCGCTGACCCACGATGCGGACGTCGCCGCCGCCACGGTGGTGCTCCAATCGAAGGGGGATTGAAGCCATGTTGCGCGTCCTCACCGCCGCCCAGATGCGTCAGGCCGAGCAGGCCGCCGAAGCCCGCCACGGCATGCCCTCCGCGTTGCTGATGGAGAATGCCGGGCGGGGGCTCGCGGAGGTGGCTCGGGGGCTCATCGGCTCGGGTGGGCGCTTCGTGGTGGTGTGTGGACCGGGCAACAATGGAGGGGACGGGCTGGTGGCCGCGCGCTTCCTCCGGGAGGGCGGCGCCTGCGTGTCGGTGGTGATGGTGGGCGACGCCGCGAAGCTGACGCCCGAGGCGCGCCGGAACGTGGAGGCGGTGAAGGGCTTCGGTGTGACGCCGCGCACGCTGGAGGCCGTGGAGCCGGCCAGGCGCGGTGACGTGGTGGTGGACGCGCTCTTTGGCACGGGCTTGAGTCGTGCGCCCGCGGGGGCCTTCGCGGACGCCGTGTCGGCGATTCGCGGCTGGCGGGCAGCAGGGGCCAAGGTCGTGGCGGCGGATGTGCCGTCCGGGCTTCAGAGCGACACGGGAGCGCCGTTCTCGCCGTGTGTGGAGGCGGATGCCACCGTGGCGTTCGGCTTCCTCAAGCCGGGGCAGGTGCTGGAGCCGGGGGCCTCGCTGTGTGGCCGCGTGCACCGGGTGGACATCGGCATGGGGGGCGAGTCCTCGAAGGAGGTCTCCGGTCCCGAGTTCTTCGTGGTGGAGGAGTCGGACGCGCGCCGCACATTGCCAGTGCGGAAGGCGGACTCTCATAAGGGGACCTTTGGCCACGTGCTGGTGGTGGCGGGCAGCCGGGGAAAGACGGGGGCCGCGGCGCTGGTGGCGAAGGCGGCGCTGCGCTCTGGGGCGGGGCTCGTGACAGTGGCCGCTCGCGCGGATGCGCTGGACACCATCCAGGCGCATTCAGCGGAAATCATGGGCATCCCGCTGGAGGCTTCCGGGCCGTTGGGCATGGGTGACCTGGACGCGCTGGTGGCGGCGGCGGAAGGGAAGGATGCGCTCGTCATCGGGCCGGGGATTCCTCGGGGCCCGGAGACGGGGGCGCTGATTGGCGAGCTGTTGTCGCGCGTGGAGGCGCCCGCGGTGCTGGACGCGGACGCGCTCAATGCGGTGGCCACGGACTTGTCGGTGCTGCGCCGGGCGAAGGGGCCGGTGGTGATGACGCCGCACCCGGGAGAGATGGCCCGGCTGACGGGCAAGTCCACGAAGGAAGTCCAAGCACACCGGCTGGACGTGGCGCGGCAGTTCTCCGTGGGTTTGAAGGTGACGCTCGTGCTGAAGGGAGACCGGACGCTGACGAGTGACGCGGACGGGCGCGTGTACCTCAACACCACGGGCAACCCGGGCATGGCGACGGGGGGCTCGGGGGATGTCCTGTCCGGGATTTGTGGCGCGTTCCTGGCTCAGTCGCTTCCGGTTCCCTCGGCCGTCTGGACGGCGGTGTACGCGCACGGGCTCGCTGGGGACCTGGCGGCGGCGAAGCGCGGGCAACTGGGATTGGTTGCAGGGGACATCGTGGAGCAGGGGCTGTGCGAGGTGTGGCTGCGGTGGGAACGATGAGCACGGAAGCGTCGGCTGCGCGTGTGCGGACGGTACGGCTGGAGTCTCCCGAAGAGACACACCGGCTGGGGGTGCGCCTGGGGGAGTTGCTGGAGCCCGGTGACTTCGTGGGGCTGATTGGCGACCTGGGCGCGGGAAAGACGCACCTGGTGCGCGGAGTGGCGGACGGGGCGAACGTTCCTCGCTCCGAGGTGGCGAGCCCCACGTTCGCGATTGTGTATCCGTATTCGGGACGCATCCCGCTGTACCACGCGGACCTGTACCGGCTGACGGACTACGACGACCTGTACGCCACGGGCTTCCTGGACCTGGAAGGCACCGAGAGCGCGATGCTGGTGGAGTGGTTGGACAAGATTCCGCAGGCCGCGCCGCGCGACTACCTGCGCGTCACGCTGAAGCACGCGGGCGGCGAGGCACGCGTGCTGATGGCGGAGGCGTTTGGTGTACGGCCCGCGGCGTTGCTCGATGCGTGGATGGGCTGACCCGAAGGGGCAGTGCCGGACTGCCACCGGCCTGGTCACGCCTCCCAGGGTGGTTTGGGCGCGTGCTGTTCGGAAATGTCGGGGGTTTTAGCGGCGGCAAAAGTCCCGACATTTCCGAACAGGAGCTGCTCAATCTCAATCGGGACCCCGCCGCCCGCGTGGCCTGTTCACGTTTTGGCGCTGCCTCCGCGTAACCATTGTTCCTGGACCTTTAGGGGGGCGAAGGCTTGCAGTTGCCTCAGCCAGCGGTGGGCCTGGCAGGTGGGGTGCCCGGAGTGAGGCTCGCGTAAGCCGGGCACGTTGCGCCCAACGGTCGCCGCCCATTCCAGGCTCTCTCGGATGTTGTTCCGTCGCGGCAACTCATGATGCATGAGTCGCTCGCGCACCCGGTCATCGCAGGATGGATCGCGGAGCACCGCGGCCACCATGAGCTGAGGGTGGACCCAGCTCCATTCATCGAGCCGCGCCCAGAGTGCCGCCAGCGTGGCCTCGTCGGCTCCCGCTAGCACGATGCCTGCAGCCGCCATCAGCACGATGCGCCAGTTCTTCTCGTGCAGAATGGCGCGCAGCTCCGACTGGACGTCCGTGCTGGCCTCTATCGCGGCCTCCACATGGAGCAGAACCTGCCTGTTCGACATGTGGAGAAGGTCCATGATGCCGCCGGGTAGCAGGAACGGCTCGATGAATGAGGGGAAGCCGGCACGACGAGCAATCTCGGCCAGGTGTTGGCTCGTGACGGGATACGTTCGTGGCGGATTCCATTGGACGCACGTGAGGAGTGCGCCTTCCAGGTCGCAGAGGAACAACCTCGCGTCACGGAGGTCCGCGTTGCGAAGGTCCGCGTTCAGCAAGATGGTCTGTTCGAGCTGAGCACCTCGAAACCGGGCTCGGCGGAAGGAACTCCCCGTCAAGTTGGACGCCGTGAGCCGGGTGCCTTCCAGCTGAGCGTCATCCCATTGGGTACCTCGCGCGACACACGCGTGGAGGCTCGCGTGGTTCAGCCGCGCGAACCGGAGCGATGCGCCCGTGAGTGTTGCCAGGTCGAGCTGGGCGTACTCCAGCCCGCTGCCATCGAGCCTCGCCCCGTCCAGCCGCGCGCGCACCAAGTCTGCGGATGCCAGGTCCTGCCCTGACAGGTCGATGCCTCGGAGGTCTCGTGGGTTGTCACCCAGCTCGGAGGTTGCCACGAAACCGCTCAAGGCCTCGGGCCAGTTGCCCCGCAGCCCCATTTGCAGGAGCTCCGAGCGCCGCCGCTGACCGTCGGCCGTCTTCCACCGTTCGATGAGTTCGGCGCGCAACCGAGGCCTCAGGCCACGATGGGTGACGTGGCCGGCTTCACGCGGGGAAGAGGTCCGGGCCCGCGAGCTCCGGCACGCGCCAGTGGTGGAACACGAGGTTCGCGTCCACGCCGATGACGTCCTCTTCGGCCACCGGTGCCCAGTACGGACCGCCACACAGCGACTCACTGGCCACGACGAGCTGCTCCAGCTTCGTCCCTGGCGCTGGCAGCGTCGACACGTCGTCGCGCGACGGGCCCGTGGACACGAACAGCGTTCGGTTGCGCCGCGAGGCCACCATCAACTCGCCGTCGGACACGAGGAAGTTCATTGCCGAGCGGCCATCCTGTCCCACGGCATCCGTGATGGCGGCCACCAACGACATCGTCTCCGCCAGCGCGCGCGCCACGGCCTCCACGGGGACCTTCCGGTCAATCGGATGACGGGCATGCAAGCGGGTGAGGAACAGGTAGAAGCACCGCTCGCTGTCCGTGGTGCCCCTGATGTTCGTCCGCAGGCTCGGGCAGATGAGCGCTTCCACGGCAGCCCGGTGCTGCGCGAACTCCCGCAGCGTACCGTTATGCACGAACGACCAGCGGCCATGCAGGAAGGGGTGCGAGTTGCGCAGCTCCACCGCGCCCACCGAGGCCAGGCGGATGTGCGCCACCACCGTGTGGGAGGACACCCGGCTGCTCACCCGCTCGAAGTCCGGGTCGCTGTGCGCGGGTCCCACACCGTGCGCCACCACCGGCGCCTGCTCGGCGCCGTAGGCCGCGATGCCCCATCCATCCTTGTGCTCGCGCGACTGGATGAGGAGCGAGTTCTTCTCCGTCACCAGCGAGGGGTGTACGGCGGCGGGAATCGCTGAACGAAATCCAAATAGTCGGCACATGGCTAGCAACGAATATTCTTAACGTCCGGCCCTGACGGATGTCGTTCCGTCTTTATCCACTCGGAGCCGCTGTGTCTCTGCGACGCCGGTTCACGCGCAGCCTTCCATCTGCTGCCGGACAGCGATGCGTCCGGCCTTCACGACCACTCGCGCGTGCGCTACCCCTAGATGGTAGGGCAGGTGGCGGTACGAAGCACAGCTGAAGACCACCAGGTCGCCCGCGTCACCCACGGTCAGCCTTCCGTGCTGTTGCAGCCCCAAGGACATCGCCGCGCCACGGGTGGCTCCCCAATACGCCTCTGCCGCAGTAAGCCCGTTTTCCAGACACGCAAGTCCCAGCGCCAGTGCTGTGTTTTCACTCATGGCGGAACCGGGGTTGACGTTGGTGCCCAAAGCGACGTTGAGCCCCGCATCGCGGATGCGGCGTCCAGGCGCGTAGGGCCGCATGCGCAGGAACAGCGTGGAGGTGGGAACGAGCACCGCCGTGACGTTGGCGTCCGCCAGCGCCTTGAGTCCCGCGTCCGTCACCTGCTCCAGGTGGTCCGCCGTGGCGGCCCCCAGCTCCGCGGCGAGCTCGGAGGCACCACACACGGTGAGTTGGTCTGCATGCAGCCGCGGCACCATTCCCAGTGCCCGGCCCGCGCTCAAGATGCGGCGCGCCTCGTCCACGGTGAAGGCGCTGTCTTCCACGAAAACGTCACAGAAGCGCGCCAGCCCCTCGCGCGCGACGGCGGGAAGAATCTCCTCGATGCACAGCCGCACGTAGTCCTCGCGCTTGCCGCGGTACTCCTCCGGCACGGCGTGCGCGCACAGCAGTGTGGGGACCAGCTCCAGCGGCGTCAGCGTTCCGAGCCGCCGCACCGCGCGCAGCATCTTCAGCTCCGTCGCCAGGTCGAGCCCGTAGCCGCTCTTCACCTCCGCCGTTGTGACGCCCTGCTCCAACAGGCGCTTCGTGCGGGGGAGGGCGAGCCGCACCAGCTCCTCCTCGCTCGCGGCCCGCGTTGCCTGCACCGTGCTGGCGATGCCACCGCCCGCCTTGGCAATCTCCAGGTAGGTGGCGCCCTGGTTGCGCAGGTCGAACTCCGCGGAGCGCTCACCGGCGAAGACGAGGTGCGTGTGGGGGTCCACGAAGCCGGGGCCCACGAAGCCACCCTGGGCGTCCACCACCTCGGTGCCAGGGCCCACCGCGCCCGTGGGGAGACCGGCCTCGGGGCCCACGTAGGCGATGCGTCCTTCACGGACACCCACAACCGCACCTGGTCGTGGGGTGAGGGCGTCCTCCGCGCGCTCGCGGTGCGAGCCTTCCACCGTCAGCACTTCGGAGGTGTTGCGCACCAGCAGGTCCAGCACGTCCATGGCTCAACGTCCTCCGCGTGCGCCCATGATGGGCACGTTCCAGCTCACACCCTTGCCAACCTTCGCGCGGCCGAACCCGCCCGACAGCTCGAAGTCGTTCTTTCCGCCCCAGGAGACGCGCGCCGCCACCACGCCGCCGTAATACAACGCTTGCTCGTTGCGCCCGTGCGACGCCACCGTGTGCCACGACGCGAAGGGCACCAGGCCAATGGACACGTTCTTCTCCGGCTGCATCGTGAGCGCGCACGACACCTCCGCGCCGAAGATGGTGCCCGGCCCGCCGCGCGGGGTGCCCACCCCGAAATCACTGGCGCCTCGCAGCGACAACGCCGGGGCCAGGCCCAGCCGCTCCGAGCCCACGTAGTACGAGGCCCCGGCGTACAGCCCGTACCCGGGCAGCGGGATGGGCAGGAGGAACTCACCCTGAAGCCCGGTGTGCAGGTGCAGCCGCTCGGACACGGGCACGGTCAGGGCCGCGTCGAACGCCACGCCCCACTGCTGCGTGGAGAAGCTCGACTCGTTTCCCCGAAAGCTGTTTCCCGTTCCGAGGCCGCCCTGCGTCCCCGCGATGGGCGCGCTCAGCCGGGGGCCGGAGCGCATGCCGATCTGCATGACGTTGCGGTCCGGCGCCCCGGGCCCCATCCGCATCACCATGGGGCCCATCGCCGTGGGGGCGCACCCCGTCAGTCCCACGACGGCGGCGCCCCACAGTCCGACCCCTGCCGCGCACAAGCGCTTCACTGCGGCCTCCTGCTTCATCTTCAGGTGGTGATGCCGGGAATCTTCACGCCGCGCTCTTTCGCCACCTCGATGGCCTCCGGGTAGCCCGCGTCCGCGTGGCGCAACACGCCCATGCCGGGGTCGCTGGTGAGCACGCGCTCGATGCGGCGCGCGGCCTCCGGCGTTCCGTCCGCGACGATGACCTGACCGGCGTGCAGCGAGTAGCCCATGCCCACGCCGCCGCCGTGGTGGAAGGACACCCACGACGCGCCGTTCACCGCGTTCACCAGCGCGTTGAGGATGGGCCAGTCCGCCACCGCGTCCGTGCCGTCCTTCATCGCCTCCGTCTCGCGGTTGGGCGATGCCACCGAGCCGCAGTCCAGGTGGTCCCGGCCGATGACGATGGGCGCCTTCACCTCGCCCTTGCGCACCAGCTCGTTGAACGCGAGGCCCGCCTTGGCGCGCTCGCCATACCCCAGCCAGCAGATGCGCGAGGGCAGGCCCTGGAACGCCACGCGCTCCTCGGCCATGTTCAGCCAGCGCTGGAGCGAGGCCTTCTGGGGGAACAGCTCGCGCACCACGCGGTCGGTGACGCGGATGTCCTCCGGGTCACCCGAGAGCGCCACCCAGCGGAAGGGCCCCATGCCCTCGCAGAAGAGGGGACGGATGTAGGCGGGGACGAAGCCGGGGAACTCGAAGGCGTTCTCCATGCCGCCCAGCTCCGCCTGGCCGCGCAGGTTGTTGCCGTAGTCGAAGACGTGGCTGCCGGCCTTCTGGAAGTCGTTCATCGCCTGCACGTGCATCATCATCGACTCGCGCGCGCGGCGGACGTACGTCTCCGGATCCCGCTGGCGCAGCTCGGCGGCGGCCTCCAGCGACAGGTCCGTGGGGATGTAGCCGTTGAGCGGGTCATGGGCGCTCGTCTGGTCCGTGACGAGGTCCGGCTTGATGCCACGGCGGTACAGCTCGCGGAACACCGACGCCGCGTTGCCGATGACGGCGATGGAGCGGCCCACGCGCTTCTCCTGGGCGTCCTTCACCAGGGCCAGCGCCTCATCCAGGTCCTTGGCGACGACGTCCAGGTAGCGCGTCTCCACGCGGCGGCGAGCGCGCGTGGGGTCGATCTCCACGCCGAGGAACACCGCGTTGTTCATGGTGGCGGCCAGCGGCTGCGCGCCACCCATGCCACCCAGACCGCCGGAGAGGATGAGGCGGCCCGCCAGGTCGTCGGTGCCGAAGTGGAAGCGGCCGGCGGCGGCGAAGGTCTCGTAGGTGCCCTGGAGGATGCCCTGCGTGCCGATGTAGATCCACGAGCCCGCGGTCATCTGGCCGTACATCATCAGGCCCTTCTTCTCCAGCTCGTGAAAATGCTCCCAGTTGGCCCAGCGGCCCACGAGGTTGGAGTTGGCGATGAGCACGCGCGGCGCGTCCGGGTGCGTGCGGAAGATGCCCACGGGCTTGCCGGACTGGACGAGCAGGGTCTCATCGTCGCCCAGGTTCTGGAGGCTCGACACGATGCGGTCGAAGGAGGGCCAGTCGCGGGCGGCCTTGCCGGTGCCGCCGTAGACGACGAGGTCCTCGGGGCGCTCGGCGACGTCCGGGTCGAGGTTGTTCATCAACATCCGGAGCGCGGCCTCCTGGACCCAGCCCTTGCAGGACAGGGTGGAACCGTGGGGGGCGCGGATGACGCGGGACATGAACGGACTCCTAGCGTGTGGCGGACGGAAAGGCCCGGCACACTACCTGAACCGGGGTGCTTCCGGGCCACCGCGATATCCGCGTCGCGCCGCGTCGCGTCCGCCGCCTCACGAATGCAGCGTGTCGTCGTCGGAGGCGTCCATGCCCGGAGTCTGGACGGGGCTGCGTGACGCGGGCCGGTCCACGACGCCGTCCTCGCGGTCGATGCGAATGTCGTTGATGACCTCCTTCACTCCCAGCACGTCCCGGGCGAGCGCTTCCGTCGCGTGCCGTTCATCCTGGCTGCGCACCACGCCGGCCAGCAGCACCACGCCGTCCCGCACGCGGATGTCCACGTCCTCGGCGTCCACCCAGCTCTGCATCAGCCCGTCGCAGAGGTCCGCCAGGATTCGCTCACTGGAGCGCCGGTAGCCTCGCGGCGCGCGTCCCCGGGGTGGCGTCCGCACAGGGCCTTCGGACCGGTAGCGCCCACCCGAGAAGCCGCCTTGCCCCAGGTCGTGGTCGTCCGACCGTGACGGACTGGTGGAGTACCCATCCCACGGTGGCGCCATGTTCTCCACACCGGGGCCATGGCCCGCAGGCTGTGTGCCCCCGTAGCGGACATCCGTTTCGGCCATGTGGCCGGCGGCGCGCCAGGGCCGGCCCCGGTCCGTGCCGCCCGCTTCCCGTCGGCGGCGCTCGTGGACGTCTTCGGCGCCTCGGTGGCCATGGCGCCTCCCGCCGTGTTCCCGGCGCTCTGGCATCTCACGGCCGCCCCGGCGTCCTCCCTCCGTCCCCACGTCCTCCAGGACGCCGAGGTAGGGAGGCTCCAGGCGCCAGTCCTCCGCGACTTCGCGGAACGTGCCGCTGGGGCTGTAGCCGGGCCGTCTGGCGATGTGCTCCGGGTCGAAGTGCCGGGCGCGGCGGTCCAGCTCCCGGTCCAGGTTGAAGTCGCGGCCATACTCCCGGCCCTGGTCCAGGGCGCGCGCGGCGCGTCCGAAGTCCACGTCTTGTTGGTAATCGCGTGTGTCCCGGTCCCTCGCGGCGTCCCGGAAGTGCCGCTCGCTGTCGAAGGAGCGTGGAAACGCATCATCCTCGGAGGCCCAACCGCCTCGGCGGTGGTGGCCCCGGTGCGGACCGCCCCGACGTTGCTCGGCGCCGGCGTCGTCCCGCTCGAAGTCGCCCCTGCGTTCGGACCCGCGCTCGTCACCGTGCTCATCCCTGTCCGGGGCGCGGGCCCAGGTGCCCCTCGGTTGGGTGTGTTCGTCCTCCCAGCCCCTCGAGGGCCGCTGCTCCCGTTCCCTGTCTCCCCATCGCCGGTCGTCATCGCGCCTGCCGTTCATCTGGATGGCCTCCTCTCGTTGAGCGTTCGCCCAGGGCCTGTCTCCTGACGTTCTGGACCGCGAGCGCTGCTGGCAACGCAGGCAGGCCCCGTCAGAGGCTCGGCCGGGCATGGGGGCCCCGGAGTGGCCGCTGTATGCCGGGGGAGGCGCCAGTCGTTCCATGAGCATTCCCGCGCGGCCAGAGCGCGGTAGAGTCCACAGTCGCGACCGGCCAGCCAGCCAGCCGCGCGATGCCTGGAGGGAGTGCCATGGACGACGGGAGCCGGAACGCACAGGGGCCTGGCGCGCGAGCGTCGTCCGCGCTCACGAAGGCAACGCCCTGCGCCCAGCCTCCCGAGGAGGCCCGTGGCCCCTCCGTGGGGCCCATCGCGACGGTGGCGGGCGGCCTCCCCGCCGTCATCTCCGCCATGCGGCACGTCTACGGTGAAATGGACGTGGTGCGCGGGACGAAGCTGCTGCTCAAGGTGAACCAGAAGGAGGGCTTCGACTGCCCCGGCTGCGCGTGGCCCGACCCGGGACACCGCTCCATGGCGGAGTTCTGTGAGAACGGCGCCAAGGCGGTGGCGGAAGAGGCCATGTCCGCGCGGGCGACGCCGGAGTTCTTCCGTCGATGGAGCGTGGCGGACCTCGCCCTCCAGACGGACCATTGGCTGGGCAAGCAGGGCCGGCTGACGCACCCGATGGTGCTTCGCGAAGGCGCCACGCACTACGAGCCCCTGTCCTGGGACGAAGCCTTCGCGCTGGTGGCCGAGGAACTGAACGCGCTCGACACGCCAGACGCCGCGAGTTTCTACACCTCCGGGCGTACGAGCAACGAGGCGGCGTTCCTCTACCAGCTCTTCGTGCGGCAGTTCGGCACCAACAACCTGCCGGACTGCTCGAACATGTGTCACGAGTCGAGCGGCTCCGCGCTCAATGAGACGGTGGGCATCGGCAAGGGCACTGTCACGCTGGAGGACTTCGACCAGGCGGATGCCATCTTCGTCATCGGGCAGAACCCGGGGACGAACCATCCGCGCATGTTGTCGTCGCTCGAGGCCGCCGCGCGACGGGGCTGCCAGATTGTCAGCATCAACCCGCTGCCGGAGACGGGGCTCAACCGCTTCAAGCACCCGCAGGACGTGCTGCACCTCATCGGGCCCGGAACGGCGCTCAACTCCCTGTTCGTTCAGGTCCGCATCAACGGCGACGCCGCGCTGCTGCAGGGCATCGCCAAGGCGCTGTTCGAGATGGAGGACGCGAACCCTGGCTCGGTGGTGGCCAAGGGCTTCATCGACGACAAGACGCTCGGCTTCGAGGCCTACGCGGCCCACATGCGCGCGGTGAAGTGGGAGGACGTGGAGGAGGGGAGTGGGGTGCCGCGCGCGCAGGTGCTCGCGGCGGCGGAAATCCTCGCGCGCTCCGAGCGCACCATCTTCTGCTGGGCCATGGGGCTGACGCAGCACCGCAACGGCGTGGCGTGCATTCAGGAAATCGTCAACCTGACGCTGCTGCGCGGCGCTATCGGCAAGCCGGGCGCGGGCCTGTGCCCGGTGCGCGGTCACAGCAACGTGCAGGGCGACCGCACGATGGGCATCTGGGAGAAGCCGCCCGAGGCCCTGTTGACGGCGCTGTCCCGGGAGTTCGGGTTCGAGCCGCCGCGGCACCACGGCATGGACGTGGTGGACACGCTGCACGCCATGCACGACGGCCGGGTGAAGGTGTTCTTCGCGCTCGGTGGCAACTTCCTCTCCGCCACGCCGGACACGGAGTTCACCGCCGAGGCCCTGCGCCGCACGCGCCTCACCGTCCACGTGTCCACCAAGCTCAACCGCTCGCACCTGGTCCACGGACGGCGGGCGCTCATCCTGCCGTGTCTGGGCCGCACCGAGCGCGACGTGCAGGCCGGCGGGGCCCAGTTCGTCACCGTGGAGAACTCCATGGGCGTGGTGTCGTCTTCGCGGGGCTCGGTGGCGCCCGCGTCGGAGCACCTGCTCAGCGAACCCGTCATCGTCGCCCGGCTGGCGACGGCGGTGCTGGGGGCGCGCTCTCGCGTGCCCTGGCTGTCGCTGGTGGAGGACTACGACCGCATCCGTGAGCAGATTTCGCGCGTCATCCCCGGCTTCGATGACTTCAATCGCCGCGTGCGGGAGCCGGGCGGCTTCGCGCTGCCGAATGGTCCGCGTGAGGGACGCTTCACCACGAAGAGTGGCAAGGCTCACTTCACGGTGCATGCGCTACAGCCCATTGCCCTGGAGCCGGGACAGCTCCTGATGATGACGATTCGCACGCATGACCAGTTCAACACGACGGTGTACGGGCTGGATGACCGCTACCGCGGCATCCGCAATGGCCGCCGGGTGGTGTTGCTGCATCCCGCCGACATGAAGGCGCAGGGGCTGGCGGCTGACCAGCTTGTCGACCTGCGGAGCCACTTCGAAGGCGAGACGCGGCTGGCGCGTGGCTTCCGCGTGGTGCCGTACAACATCCCGCGCAGGTGCGCGGCCACCTACTTCCCCGAGGCCAACGTCCTCGTCCCCGTGAACAGCTTCGCGGAGAAGAGCCGCACGCCCACGTCGAAGTCGGTGGTCATCAGCATCACCCCGGCCGGAGAAGCGCGGGCCCTGCCCGCTGGCGCGGTGGCATGAGGCGCGTGAGAGAGCATGCAGCCCGTCAATGAAACCGGGTGGCCGGAGTCGCTCCGGCCCCTCTATGAGACGGTGACGGGGACGCCCGCGGCGGAGGCCATGGCCGCGTCCACCCAGTGGCGCGAGTCCTTCGCGGCCTGGGTGCGAGGCGCTTCGCTGGATGAGCGCACCCTGGCGCAAGCGGCGGCCTGGAGCCGGCTGGACGAGGGCGAGCGGACCCTCGGCGAGCTGTTGTTCCTGCTCTCCTCATGCAGTGAGTTGCTGTGGCCTTATGCCGTGCCGCCCCGGGGCCTGCTGCCGCGCTTGATGGCGCGGCAGGAGACGATGCTGGCTGCGTTGCAGGAGGTGGGGGACGTGGACACGGCCGCGCGGGTGCGGCGTGAGACGGAAGCCACCGTCACCACGGTACTGACGCGCATCCTGAAGCGGCACCCGGACGCGCTCCAGTCCCTCGTCGGCGACGCGCCGTGTACCTTCGACGGCCGGGCCCTGCGCTTCCACGGCGCGGTGGAGGTGGACCTGCGTCAGGTGTTGGGCACCGGCGCGAAGTCCGTCGCGCTGCTGGAGCAACTGCGCGCGCTGATGCCGGCGACGGCTGCGGACGGGCGCGACCGGTTGGCGGAGTTCATCCGGACGCGGGCCGCGCGGCTGCCGTGGCGGGAAGCTTCGGAGGTCCTGGCCGAGCGGCTCTTCTCGCTGGCGACGTCGCCGGAGGGCCGCAGCGGCATGAGTGGCTTCCTGGCGTGCTACCCCGGTGGACGCAAGGAGCCGGACTGGTGCGCTCGGGCGGGGCTCTTGCTGTCGCGCACGCTGGAGGTCGGCGGTCCTCCCGAAGTGGTGGAGAACCTGTGCGAGCTGCTGGCGCGCTTCGATGCGCCGCCGGTGGACGGCCTGCGCGGGGCGCTGGGCGCTTTGGTGAACGGCGACTTCGAGGCCTCGGCGGACCTGGGCCCCGTGCGCTTCGTGCTCGACCACTGCCAGGCCACGCTGCGCAAGGGCGAGCCGGGTCTGGTGCTCACGCTGTTGTGGCTGGAGGAGCGGTTGTTCCGTGCCGCCGTGCGCAAGGGCGCGCCAGATGCCTTTGACCGCCGCAAGCGCGCGCTGTCGAAGCTCAAGCCGGGGGCGCCGGGATTCGACCAGCTCCACTGGTTGGCGGAAGAATGTGCCGAGCTGTGGCCTCGCTTCATGCCCGGTGCCGTGCGGCCCGGTCTGGACGAGCTGGCGGCGTGGCGTCAGGAAGTCGCCGACCGCGTGGGGCGCAAGCCCGTGCTGCGCAAGGCGGCCATCGAGTTCTTCCTCTGGTGCGCGCCGGATGCCGCTTCGTCCGAAGCGGAGCTCACGGTGCTGGCGCTGGTGCGCACCGCGACCGACCGGAGACAGGTGAAGCGGCTGAAGGAGCACCCGTCGTCACGTGTTCGCCTCCGCGTCCGGACGCTCCAGTCCTGGTTCCAGGGCCCGTCGGCGAAGGGGAAGCCGGGTGCCCCCGTGGAGCCTTCGCAGGCTTCAGGCCCCGCGACGTTGACGGAGGCGTTGCGGCACCTGCATGTGACGCGCGCGGTGCCGCTCGGAGGCCGGACGTGGCTGCGTGACCGGGACCTGGAGGAGCTGTTGCTGGGCGCCTTCGGTCGAGTGGAGGCGGAGTTCTCTTCTCGCTATCCGGAGCGCTTCCGCGAGGACACCGAGACGCTGGCGGCGGACCTGCTCGAAGCACTGCGCGCCGAGCTGGCGCGGGTGAAGGCGGACGTCGCCGCGTTGATGGCCCAGGGGCAGCCCTCGCCGTGGGAACTATCGATGACGGTCCGGCGCCGTGAACCGGAGCCCGTGCCCGAGCCTGTCCCGGTGGACGGCGAGGTGGCTCCGGAGGCCGTGCCTCCGCCTTTGGCCGCCGCGCGGCTGGGGGTGGAGGTGGCTTTCGTCCTCGACGTGGCGGTGGGCGACTTCCTGCGCACGCGGCGCGTGGTGTCCGTGCAGGTGGTGAAGCTCGAACAGCGCGGAGAAGGTCAGTGGCTGCCCGCATTCCGGCTGGGCCGGGAGCACCTGGACGCGCAGTTGCTGCGGACCGATGCCGCGTTCTGCCTGTTCCTGGCGCCTCCGTTTCCTCGGGCCGAGTGCTGGGTGGTTCCGTCGCGGACGGTGCGCGCGATGATGGAATCGCAGCGCTCGCTGTCGGGTGTGCCGCGAGACGGGGTGCAGCGGGTGGCGCGCTCACTGTCCCACTGGCTGTTGGGCGACGTCGTCGGTCTGTGGACGGGGGACGAACGCCCGGAGTCGTTTGCCCGGCTGTCTCGCGTGGAGGACGGGCCGGACTTCGTCGTCGAATGGGGCCTCCGGTAGGTCAAATGGCCACCGGGCCCGCTGGCGTGGCGTCCACGGTGATAGCGTCCATTCCTTATGAGTCACACCGAGCGACCCCAGGGGGCGGGCCGTCCAGCCGAAGGGCCTGATTCCGTCCAGCAGACGCGGCCCACAGGTACAGGAAGGCCCGGGACCTCGGGCGCTGTTCGCCGCTTCCGATTCACCGTCCTCGAAGGTCCGCAGCCTGGGCAGTCGAAGGACAGCAACGCGGACACGTTTTCCATTGGCTCGCATGGGCTCAACGACTTCGTCATCGAGGAGCCCACCGTCTCGCGCTTCCACTGCGAGGTGAAGGTCGACCACGACGGCGCCCGCCTGCGGGATTTGGACAGCCGAAATGGCACGGTGCTCGACGGTGTCCACGTGCGCGACGCGTACCTTCGTGGCGGCAGCATCCTGCGCCTGGGCCGGGTGAGCGTCCGGTTCGACTTCAGCCCGGAGACGAACCGGCTGCTCATCTCCGACCGCACGACGTTCGGTGAGCTGGTGGGTTCGTCGCCCGTGACGCGCGCCAGCTTCGCCCTCATGGAGCGAGCCGCCGCGAGCGACGCGACGGTGTTGCTGGAGGGGGAGACGGGCACGGGCAAGAGCCGCGCCGCCTTCGCCATCCATCAGGCCAGCGCCCGGGCCTCGGGGCCCTTCCTCACCGTGGACTGCGGCGCCATTCCCGGCAACCTGCTGGAGAGCGAGCTGTTCGGCCATGAGAAGGGCTCCTTCACCGGCGCCATCCAGCGCCGCGTTGGCGCCTTCGAGGAGGCGGATGGCGGCACCATCTTCCTGGACGAGATTGGCGAGCTGCCCGCGGAGCTGCAGCCGAAGCTGCTGCGCGTCCTGGAGAACAAGGAGATTCGCCGGCTGGGCGCCAACGGGTACCAGCCCGTCAACGTGCGTGTCATCGCCGCCACGCACCGGGACCTGCGCGCCGAGGTGAACGCGGCGCGCTTCCGCTCTGACCTGTTCTTCCGCCTCGCGGTGGTGCGCATCATCATCCCCGCGCTGCGGGAGCGGCCCGAGGACATCCCCCTCATCGCGGAGCGAATCCTCATGGCCTTCGGGGCCGGCTCCGAGCAGCTCGCGGCGCTGAGCACGCCGGAGTTCATCGCGCAGCTCCAGCACGCCGCGTGGCCGGGGAACGTGCGCGAGCTGCGCAACCACCTGGAGCGTTGCCTCGTCTTCCAGGACGCCATGCCGCCGGACGCCGAGGAGGTGAGCGCGCAAGCGGTGCTGCGCAGCCTGGTGGACCCGAAGCAGCCCTACGCGGAGGCCCGCCGCCGCGCGCTGGAGGTCTTCGAGCGCGAGTACCTGGATGCGCTCCTCAAGCTCCACGGAGGCAAGGTGTCGCAGGCCGCCACCGCCGCGGACATGGACCGCGTGTACCTGTACCGCCTGCTGCGCCGGCACCGGCTGCGGACGTAGCCCGCTCACCGGCTGGCGAGTGCATCCGACAGCAGGACCTCGCCCGCCGTGCCTCCCGAAGCCCAGGACTCCAGGCGCAGCAACTCACCACCCGCCAACCGCGGAAGGCCCTGGGCGTCCGTGTTCAGCTCACACAGGGCCGCGTGCGCATAGACGCGGACTTCCACGCTGTCACCCGCGGCCTCACACGCTTGCCGCAACAGCGAATCCGCCACCTGGCGCGCTTCCACCAGGGCAGGGACACGGGCCTCGGAGGCGGGAGGCAGTGACTTCCACGCGAGCACGGCGTTGCCACTCTCCAGGGCGAGCATCCAGCCTCGGGTCTCCAGTTCGGTGAGCGTCGCGTCCAGCGTGGCGTCCCTGGCATCCAGGTCCGCGTCGGTGGGCTCATCCAGGGCCACCGGGAAGCGGAGGTCCACATAGACAGCCACGGCCCATGTCGCATCCGGGGTGGGCGCCAGCGCCGCGCGCAAGGCATCGAGGAAGGCGGGCACGTCCGGCCAGCGGTCCCCTGGGGCCTTCGCGAGACACCGTTGAACCACGGCGTCCAGTGCTGGCGGTGCGTGCACCCGTTCATCCAGGTGCGGTGGTGGCGCATGGAGGTGCTGCTCCTCGACCTCCACCACGCTGGTGCCCTCGAAAGGCAGGCTCCCGGTGAGGAGTTGGTAGAGAAGCACACCCATCGCGTACAGGTCGGTGCGTGCGTCCAGGGCCTGTCCACGAATCTGCTCGGGGGCCATGGACACGGGCGTGCCGAGCACGGCGCCGCCGGACGTCAGGCCAGCGAGCCCCTCCGGTGGCTCCACGCGGGCGATGCCGAAGTCCACCAGCTTCACCGTGAAGCCCTCCGCCAGGGGGATGACCATCACATTCTGGGCCTTGAGGTCCCGGTGCAGGATGCCGCGGCCATGAGCGAAGTGCAGCGCGGCGCCCAGTTCCTCCATCACCGTCAGCGCCTCCGCGAGGGAGAAGGGACCTCGGTGCGTGAGCCACTGGTCCACGCTTTCGCCCCCCAGCCATTCCATGGCCAGCCAGGGGCGTCCGTCGCGAAGGTCGCCGTGCTCGAGCACCTCCACGATGTGGGGATGGCGCAGCGCCCGGAGCGTGTCCGCTTCCTGCTGGAAGCGGCGGAGCACGTTGGTGACGTGGTTGAACTCGGCACGCACCACCTTCACCGCGGCGGGAGCCCGGGTGGACAGGTGCGACGCGCGATAGAGCCACGCGGTCACGCCCGCGTGGACGCGTGACTCGATGACCCAGTCGCCCACCAGCGCTCCGGGTTCCAGCTCGTCTCCGTAGAGCGATATGGCGTGTTCGCGTGGGGGCCCACCGGCCATGGGACATCCCTCCGTGCCTTTGCGGTGACACCCCGTGCTAACACGGTTCTCGGCCCCGCACTGGGCGTGGCCGTCCCGCTAGGGGCTTTCGGCCGGGGCCACCAGCGCGCGGACGCGGTCCGTCCACAGCGGCGCTTCGCGTGCGGTCTCCTCGACCTCCGCGACCCGAGCCAACAGCGTCTCCGTGTCTCCGGCCTTGCGAGCCGCGCGAGCCGCCCAGACGAGAATCTCCAGCCGCTCATCAGGCGCGGCCAACCGGCGTGACTCTTCCACCAGGTGGGCCCAGGCATCGGCGCCGTAGGGAAGGGCGTCTCGAGCCTCGTTCACGACGCGCCGGACCACGGACAACATCAGCGCGTCCGAAGGTGACAGACGCTGCCGCGTGTCCGGCTCCTCGAGCCAGGCGAGCTGACGTGCGACTTCGGGCAGGTCTCCCAGTTCGCAGCACAGGCGCGCCACCAGCAGCGCATCCTGGGCCATGGACCGGGGGAAGAAGCGCTGGCTGAGCACGCCGGCCCGCCGCGCCAGGGGCAATGCCTCCATGGCCCGGCCCTGGTAGCCGAGCAGCAGCGCCAGGTTGAAGGCGGAGGTCCGTTCAATCTGCACGTTGCCCAGCTCGCGTCCCAGGGTCACCGCGCGCTCCAGGTCCGCGTGAGCGCCCGCCGCGTCCCGGCGCTGGACATGCAGCACCATCCGGTTGTTGAGGGCCACGCCCAGGTGCAGGGTGTCGCCGGTCGCCTCGCACAGGGCGATGGCTTCGTCGAAGCGGCGCGAGGCGTCGTCCAGCCGGTCGGTCCACGCCAGCATCGCGCCCAGCATGGCCAGGGCGATGGCCTCCGTCTCCGAGTCCTCTCCGGACCGCGCGGCCTCCACGGCGCGCTCCAGGGCGGGCACGGCCCCCGTGATGTCCTCCCGCCGCACGAAGACGCGCGCCTGGGCCAGGGCATGGCGCGCGGCCAGCTCCGGAGGGACGGCGTCCTTCAGGCAGTGCAGGGCCTGCTCCAACAGCGCGGTGGAGCCCATCGCGTCGTCCTGCCAGTCGAGGGCGGTGGCTTCTTCCAGCAGCAAGTCCGCTTCGCGCACCCCATCGCGGTGGGCCTCGGCCAGCAGGCGGGCGGCGCGCAGGTCTTCCACGGCGTCGTCGATGCGCTGGAGGCGGTAGCGCACGCGTCCTCGTCCCGACAGCAGCTCCAGCCGGACGGCCTCTTCGGTGCGTGGCACCAGCGACAGGGCGGCCGAGTAGTGCCGTTCCGCCTCCAGGAGCCGGTGCGCGTGGCGAGCGGATTCGGCCAGGTTCCAGTGGAGGGCCGTGGCTTGGAGGGAATCTCCGGCGGACTCGGCCAGACGGGCCCTTCGGGCGGTGGGCGTCGCGGGCAGGGCGCGCAAGGCGGCCGTGCAGATGCGCCGCTTCAGTGGCGGAGGGAGCAGGGCGGTGAAGGCTTCGCGCAGGGTGGTGTGTTCGAAGAGCCAGCGTCGCGGACCTCGGGGTTCCAGCATGCCCGCTCGTGCCAGCCGCTCCATCGCGACGCCCGGGTCCAGCGACAGGTCCAGGTCCGCGTCTGTCTCCAGGTGGGCGAGCGTGGCGGTGAGCTCCTCCAGCCGCACGTCGTCTCCCAGGAGTGCCGCGATCTGGAGAGGGGCGCGCATGCCAGGGGGCAGGCCCGACAGGCTTCGTTCGGCGAGCCGTTCATCCGCGCCCGGGCGGTCCGGGGCCAGCCCGTTCAGGGCGTCCGCGGCGAGGTAGCCACCCCCATCCGGACGGGTACGGATGGCGCCCGCGCCTCGGAGGGCACGCACCGTCTCCAGCATGCGCAGCGGTGAGCCACCGCAGCGGTCCACCAGCTCCCTCAACACGCCTTCGGCAATCAGGTCTACGGGGCGCAGCCACTGGCGAAGCAGCTCGCGCGCATCGTGTTCCGGAAGGGGAGGAAGCTCTCGCTGTTCGGCGTCTCGTGCGCGTTCCCCCAGGTAGGGGCGCAGGCCCAGCAGCCGGTGCCGGCCGGCGAGCACCACGCACAGGGGGGCCCCCTCGCCAGAGAGCGTCGCCAGTTCCAATGCATCCAGGGCCGTGGGGTCCAGCGTGTGCGCGTCATCGACCAGCAGAACCAGGGGCTGAGCGGCCGCGAGCCGCCACAGGTGTGCTGCGATGGCCCTCGCCACCAGTTGCCTGCGCGCCGCCGGGTGCACGGTGGCCACATCCAACGGGGGACGCGCGTCCGCGAGCAGCCGGCGCAGCGCTTCATCCGAGGGCGTCTGGGCTGGCAGGCCGAGGACGGTGTTGATGAGACTTCGCAGGCCGCTTTCGCTCGCGCTGCCTTCATCCGGGAGCGCCTCGACGAAGCGCACGGAGACGCCGGGCGTGCCCTCCAGTTCGGTCCGCCACGTCGTGAGCAGGCGTGTCTTGCCCTGGCCCTCTTCCGCCAGCAGGGTGCGCAGCACGGGCGCGCCGTGTGCCTGCACGCGCGACAGGGCTTCGCGCAGCCACTGCCGTTCCGTGTCCCGGCCCAGGAGGACGTCAGGAGATGTCAGCGCGTCCCCATGCGGCGTGCTGTATGGCAGGTCGCCCAGGTGGGCGCGGGCGCTGGCCGTCAGTGCGACCGTCTCAGGGGTGGAGACGGATTCAAGCGATGGCCACCACCGCTCGGGCCGCTCCACCGCCGCGCCACCCACCGTCAAGCGACCTGCACGCTCACGAATGCGCAGCGGTGCGCAATGAAGTGCGAGCGTTGCGTTTGGGGGGAGGGCGGCTTTCAGCACCTCCGCGGCCCGGAGCGCCGCGCGCAGCCCGGCTTCCACCGCCGCTTCGTGGGGGAACGCGAAGAGGCAAAGGCCCGGCTCCACGCGCGCGAGGATGACGCCGCTTCCGGTGAGGGAGGCCTGCAAGGCCGGTGCATCCAGTGAGGACTTCACACCCAGGACGGCCACCTCGCGCGTGGCTCGGCTGGAGCCTGGGGTGGGGGCGGTTGAAGGGCCCGTGTCTGTCCATGACGCCCCCGTGGCGTGGCGCGGGTTCTCCGCCAGGGCCCCGGACACCGCATGGGTGCCCAGCGCGTCGCCAGCGCCCTGAAGCTCGCGCAACTCCTCCGCCAGCGACCGTGCACTGTCTCCCCGGTCCTCGGGCACCTTGGCCAGCAGCCGCTGAACCAATGTCTCCACCGCCGGGGGCACCGGCCAAGGCGCGAGCGTCCGTATCGCCGGAGGCCGCCGCGAGACATGCGCCTGGAGCACCGCTGCCGCCTCTCCGACAAAGGGAGGCCGACCACACAGCAACTCAAAGAACATGACCCCAAGCCCATACAGGTCCGCGCGCGCGTCGATGTATCGCGCGTCCCGGCACTGCTCGGGTGACATGTACTCATGGGTCCCCAGCCGCTGACCCGTGCGGGTGAGCCCTGGCGAGAGCCCCTCCCCATCATCCTGGGCCGTCAGCCGCGCGAGCCCGAAGTCCAGCAGGACGAGCCGCCCTTCGGACAGCACGACGTTTTCCGGCTTCAGGTCCCGGTGCACCACGCCCGCCGCATGGACCTGGGCCAGCGCCTCCGCCAGGGCTCGTGTCAGCAGGGCCGCATCGGCCCAGGGCAGGGCCCCGGCGCCCGGCAGCGTCGCCAACCGCCGAGCCAGCGTCGGGCCCTCGATGCGCTCCATGATGACCACCCGCTCACCGGCGCGGGTCGTGGCCTCGCCCAGCAGCCGCGGCACGGCGGGGGGACCGATGCGGCGCAGGGCCTCCAATTCCCGCCCCAGCCGTTCGCCCGCGAGCGGCTCCAACACCTTCAGCGCGACGTCCTGCCCATCCACCTCACGCCGCGCGGCGAACACCCGTCCAAACCCACCGCGCCCCAAGGGCGCTCCCAGGACATAGCCCACCACATCCGGAGGCTCCGGCACGGAGCCTGGGGCACGCGCTTCGACCGGGCCGTGGCGAGGACAGCGCTCGGCCACGCGGCGATGGCAGGTGGGGCAACGCATGGGCGTGGGAGCTCGGGGCCGGGAGCTAGGCCGGCCACGCCCGGACGTCAGTCACTCATCTCCGGCAGCTCGGGCAGCACATCCGGGTCCAGCTTCAGAATCACACACAGGCGCGTCAGGGTGGGAATGGTCGGCACCATCACCCCTCGTTCCACCCGAGCGAGCACTTCCACGGGGATTTCCAGTTGCTCGGCGACCTCCTCCATGCCGAGCCCCGCCTGCTGGCGGGCGGCCTTCAGTGCCGCTCCGAGCACCTCGGCCCTTTCCCTACGACTCGTCGTCATGGGCCGAGCATGACGCCTTCTCGCGTTCCCGTCATCCAATTCACCACATGCCGGTGCGCTGGCGCACGGACCCGAACATTGCCCGGGGGGCGGTCGGCCGGGGCAAGCCCCCCGGGCGTCCGCGGCGACTGTGCGGCCCAGGGGGAGGGTGGTCAGGTTGTCCGGACGTGCGCAGGCTGGGCGACTGGGGTTGCGGCATTGGCGCCGGGCGGGGGGTGTGTTAGTTCGCCCCTCCCCCCGGTGTCCCGCCAGAAAGAGGAGAAGCGAATGGCCCGCCGTCAGGTCCGTGTCGTCGGTGCGATGCTCCAGAATGAGCAGGGGCGCTACCTCATCACCCAACGCCCCCCCACCGCGTCACTGCCCTTGCTGTGGGAGTTCCCCGGCGGGCGCGTGGAGGAGGGTGAAGAGGACGCCGAGGCCCTTGCCCGGGAAATCCAGGAAGAGATGGGCGTGGAGGTGGACGTGCTGGGTCAGGCCATGCACACCCACCACGAGTACCCCAACTACGACATCGACTTCCGCGTCTTCCACTGCCGGCTCTCGCGGCCGACGGAGGAAGTCCAACACCTGCGCGTGCATGACCACCGCTGGGTGACGCTGGAGGAGATGTCCGCGTACCGCTTCCCGGACGCGGATGCCAAGACGCTGGCGAAGCTGCTCGACCTGGACAACTGACGTGCCGCGCCGTCTCCTCCTGGCGGTGCTGGCCGGAGTGCTGGGCGCGTGCTCCCGCTCCAAGCCGCCGCCCGCGCCGCCTCCACCCGAGGCGACGAACCAGGTCCCTGCCCAGGGCGTGCCGGGGTGCACGCTCTACGGCGAGCCTCAGCGGTTCGGCACCGTGCCCGACGTGCTGCCCGAGCTCTCCGGCCTGGCCGCCAGCCAGCGCCACCCGGGGGCCTTCTGGGCGCACAACGACTCCGGCAACGGCTTCGAGCTGTTCGCGATGGACGCGAAGGGCGGCATCCTCGCCCGGCTGACGCTCACCGGGGCCACCCCTCGCGACATCGAGGACGTCACCGTGGGGCCCTGCGCCTCGGGGGCGTCGCGCCGCTGCGTCTATCTTGCGGACATCGGTGACAACTTCGCGCGCCGGGAGCAGGTGCGGCTCTACCGGCTGCCAGAACCGGAGGCGCTCGAGGATGCCACGGTGCCGGTGGACGTACTGTCCTTCATGTACCCGGGCGGGCCCCGCGACGCGGAGTCGGTCATCATCGACGCCCGCTCTGGCCGGTTGGCCGTCATCACCAAGACGCTGGACTCCCTGGGAGATGTCTTCGCGCTGGATGGCCTGAGCGCGGAGACCCCCATCCAGGCCCGGAAGCTGGGGACGCTGACGGCGCCGCTCGGGATGGACCGGGCCACCACCGCGGCCTCCCTGCATCCCTCCGGTGAGCGGCTGCTGCTGCGCACCTACTCGCGCGCGTACGAGCTGCGCCGCCCCGGCGCCGCGCGGCTGGAGGACCTGTTGCAAGGAGAGCTCGTCGAGGTTCCGAGCGGGAGCCAAGCCCAGGCAGAAGCCATCACCTTCGTGCAAGACGGCAACGGCTATTTGTTGGGCACGGAGTTCACTGGCCAACCCTTGTGGCTCATCGGGTGTCGCTGATTCGGCGCAAGGGCCCGCACATAGCGTGAAGCCCGCCTGGCGGGTTGACGGTATGGCAACGGTGAACATCTTTGGCCCGCCAGGGAAGACGCCTCGCGGTCACTGTGTCCGCGTGGGCGGGGGAGGGGGAGGGTCGAGCGTGCCGACGATGAAGCCACAGGATTTGCCGCCTGGGATGGGCCCACGCGGAAAGAAGACAGACAAGCCAACGCCAACGGGGAAGGGGTTCAAGTTCGGCTCTCCGTTGGGCTACATCCTGTTACTCGTCCTGGGCTTCCTGCTGTTCCGCAACGTCTTCCAGGACGCGGGCGTGCGGCGCGTGAGCTACAGCCAGTTCCGTGACGGGGTGGAAGCTGGGAACTTCAGCCGGGTCCAGATTTCGAACGAGTGGGTGAAGGGCTTCCTCAAGGACACGGCGCAGCCGCCTCCTCCTCCAGCGGACGGGGAGCGCACGCTGCGCGGCGAGCCGAGCGCCCTGCCGTGGATGGCCTACCGCGTCGCCGGTGACGAGGGGCTGGTGCCGTTGCTGGAGCAGAAGGGCATCCAGTTCGAGGCCGTGCCGCAGTCAGGGCTGGGCGAGGCGCTGTGGATATGGCTGTTGCCCCTGGGCCTCTTCTTCCTCTTCTGGAGCTTCATGATGCGCCGGGTGGCCGGCGGCATGGGCCAGGGCCCGCAGAGCGTCATGAGCTTCGGGAAGACGCGCGCCAAGGTGCAGGCCGAGGCCGATACCGGCGTGGGCTTCAAGGACGTGGCTGGCGTGGACGAGGCGGTCGACGAGCTGCGTGAAATCGTCGAGTTCCTCAAGACGCCCGAGAAGTTCCGCCGCCTGGGCGGGCGCATCCCCAAGGGGGTGCTGCTGGTGGGCCCTCCGGGTACGGGCAAGACGCTGCTGGCGCGAGCCGTGGCGGGTGAAGCGGGCGTCCCCTTCTTCAGTCTGTCGGGCTCCGAGTTCGTGGAGATGTTCGTCGGCGTGGGCGCCGCGCGAGTCCGCGACTTGTTCGCCCAGGCCACGTCGAAGGCGCCGTGCATCATCTTCATCGACGAGCTGGATGCCATTGGCAAGAGCCGCAACTCGGGCGTGGCCGGTGGGCATGACGAGCGTGAGCAGACGCTCAACCAACTGCTCGCGGAGATGGACGGCTTCGACAGCCGCGCGGGTCTCATCATCCTGGCGGCCACCAACCGTCCGGAGATCCTGGACAGCGCGCTGATGCGTCCGGGCCGCTTCGACCGGCAGGTGCTGGTGGACCGGCCGGACAAGCGGGGCCGCGAGCGGGTGCTGGAGATTCACGCCAAGGGCGTGAAGTTGGGACCGGACGTGGACCTCAAGGCCATTGCCTCGCGCACCCCGGGCTTCGCGGGCGCGGACCTGGCCAACGTGGTGAACGAGGCCGCGCTCCTGGCCGCGCGGCGCAACCGCGACGCGGTGATGCGGGCGGACTTCGAGGAAGCCATCGAGCGTGTCGTCGCCGGTCTGGAGAAGAAGAACCGCCGGATGAACGAGCGTGAGAAGGAGATTGTCGCGCACCACGAGGCGGGCCACGCGGTGGTGGGGTGGATGCTGCCTCACGCGGAGCGGGTGACGAAGGTGTCCATCATCCCGCGCGGCCTGGCGGCGCTGGGCTACACCATGTCGCTGCCGCTGGAGGACCGCTATCTCATGTCGCTGGACGAGCTGCGCGACAAGATGGCGGGGATGATGGGCGGCCGGGCCGCGGAGGAGATCTTCATCGGGGAAATCTCCACCGGCGCGTCCAACGACATCCGCCAGGCCACGGAAATGGCCCGGATGATGGTGCGGGACTACGGCATGAGCACGCTGGGGCCGGTGGCCCTGAGCGCGGACCATGGCCCGGGCTTCCTCCGCTCGGCGGGCGTGCCGGAGACGCGCAGCTACTCCGAGCAGACGGCGCGGATGATTGACGAGGAGGTGCGCAAGCTCGTCAGTGAAGCGCTCGACAGGGCCCGTCAGGTGCTGACCACCCACAAGGACAGGGCCCAGGCGTTGGCGGCCCGGCTTCTGGCCGTGGAGGTGGTGGAGGAGGACACCATGGTGACGATTCTGGGTCCCAAGGTGTTGGCGCAGCGTGGCCTGCTGCACCCGGAGGCGCGTCAGGTCATCTCCGCGCACCCGGTGGACGTCGGGGGCGGTGACGACCAGACGCCGCCCACGCAGCACTCGGACGCGCTCGACTCCTGAGACTTCGGTTGGCTGGGCGCCTGCCCTCCTGCCGTCCCGAAACCCACCGCCACCGCGACGTCCTGCGGTGACCGGTGGGCGAAATTATCTTTGGAGGAAAGGAGGCGTCGCCGTGGAGAACAGGATCGGTAAGAGCTACATCGCCCGCAAGGCCCTCTTCGCGAAGGGGCTCAAGGAGGGCCGGCTCACGGTTCAGGAGATTGAGGAGGCCTTGCCGGCGGGAACCCTGACGGCGGCGGAGCGGTGGCTCCTCTATTACTCGCTGCGGGCCGCCCAGGTGGAAATCATCGACGAGGTGACAGGGCAGGTGGACCACGGCTTCATGGCCGAGGCTCCCGCCGCGCCGCAGGAGCACTAGCTCGCTCCCGCGTTGACAGGGGCCGTCTCGCGGTTAGGTTCCGGGCAGCAGTGACTGCCTACCTTATCGCGCGAGACTGCGCATCCACCATCGCCTCAGGTTAGACATGGCCGGTAACACCCGCACCGACGCAGCCCCCGAAGCCCCCCAGCAGCCCCCCTCGGCCAATGGCGAGGGACCTGTTTCCGCCGCCGAGGAGGCTTCCTCCCAGCAGCAGGCTCCGGAGGAGCACGCGGCTGCCGGTCAGGACGCGGAGCGGGAGCGGATGGTCGCGGAGCTGGAGACGCTTCGCAAGAAGTTCGACATCGCCGTCCGCGCGGTGCAGGCCGCGGAGAAGGACCGCGAGGAGTTCAAGCAGCGCGTGACGCGGGAGCGTGAGCGCATGCTGGACGTGGAGCGCGGCAACGTGGCTGTCACGCTGCTGGAGGCCATCGACGAGTTGGACCGGTGCCTGTCCGTCAGCGCCCAGGACACCTCGCCGCTGGCCGAGGGCGTCCGGATGATTCGTGACGAGCTCTTGCGCAAGGCGCAGTCCACGGGCATCGAGCGCCTTCAGGTCGTCGGGCAGACCTTCGACCCGAACACGGCCGATGCCGTCGACATGGAAGTGACCGCCACGCCGGACGACGACCACCGCATCGTCGCCGAGCTGCGTGCGGGCTACCGGCTGAAGGACCGCGTCATCCGTCCGGCCCGGGTGAAGGTGGCGAAGTACGTCGCCCCCGTCCAGGCCTGACGCCGCCGTCCAGGGCGCCCCCGTCACTCACGGGAAGGGGGCGCCGGGCCAGGCTGTTGAGTCCGCTCGACCCTGGTCCGCCGTGTAGACTGCCGCTCCGTGTTCTCCCGATTCTTCTCCCTGTGTTTGGTGCTGGCGCTCGCCCCGGTCGCGGCGGCCGCCGAGGGTCCTCTCGACGCGTGGCTTTCCGCGCGGGCCCGGGAGCATGCTGCGTGGTTCGCCGCGCAGGCCGCCGGTGTCGAGGGGCAGACGGGCAGCCTGGGCCTGTGGCGCGAGCGCGCCGAGGGAGACCCGGGCATCCCCCACTTCGTGCCCCCGTCCTCGCTGGCGCCGCTGATCCGCGCGGTGGAGGCGAGCGTCGTCAACATCACCACCGTGGGGCCCCGGGCCGGTGGCCTGGAGGGGATGAAGAAGTCCACCGGCTCCGGCTTCGTGCTGACGCCCGACGGGCTCGTCGTCACCAACAACCACGTGGTGGCCAGCGCGCAGCAGATTGCCGTGCGTCTGGCGGATGGCCGCGAGTTCGCCGCTTCCGTGGTGGGCCGTGACGCCTCCACGGACGTGGCGCTGCTGCGGCTCAGTGGCGTGGACCTGGGTAAGCTGCCCGCCGTCTACCTGGGGGACTCGGACCGGATGGCGGTGGGCGACTGGGTGGTGGCCATAGGCAACCCCTTTGGCCTGGACCACTCCGTGTCCCACGGGATGATCTCCGCCAAGGAGCGCGTCCTGGGCGTGGGCCAGTTCGACGACTTCATCCAGACGGACGCGCTCATCAACCCCGGCAACTCCGGTGGGCCGCTCTTCAACATGAAGGGGGAGGTGGTGGGGGTGAACACCGCCATCATCAGTCAGGGGCAGGGCATTGGTTTCGCGGTCCCCAGCAACCTGGTGAAGGAGCTGCTGCCCAACCTCCGGGAGAACGGCAAGCTGGCGCGTGGGTGGCTGGGCGTCGTCATCAATGACGACGGGAGCAATGGGGGCGGTGAGCGCCAGGCCCCGCTGGTGAAGGACGTCTACAAGGGCAGCCCGGCCGCGGCCGTGGGCATCCGCCCGGGAGACCGGCTGGTGGCGGTGAACGGGCGGCCCATCGGCTCCTACCTGCAGTTGTTGCGCAAGGTGGCGCTGCTGGCGCCGGGCACCGAGGCGCGCCTGTCGCTGACGCGGGGCACTGAGACGCAGGAAGTGACGGTGCGGCTGGTGGCGCGCCCCGCGCAGGAGGCCACCGAGGGGCTCATCCAGCGGACGGCCAGCGAGGAGGAGATGGGGCTGGTGATCCGTGACCTCACACCGGAGGTGGCCGCGCCCCTGGGGGAGACGGCCTGGTCCGGCGTGCTGGTGTCGGGTGTCACGCCGCGCAGCCCGGCGGACTCGGCCGGCCTGCGGGCGGGAGACGTCGTGACGGAAGTGAACCGCCGCCGGGTGAAGGACGTGGCTGGGGTGCGCGCGGCGCTGGGGAAGGGGAGCGCCGGGGTCAGCATCCTCCTGCGGGTGAAGCGGGGCGAGGCGCTCCAGTACATCGCCATCGCCCGGTGAGGTGACGCCCGGTTAGCGCTTCTTGGCGTCCTTGCCGTGGAGCCACAGGCCCATGGCCTGGCCGCTGCGACCCTCCGTGATGAAGATGGCTTCGATGCGCGCCGTCACGCCGTGGCTCTTCCCGCCGCCCTTCTTGGGCAGGGTCCACACGCTCTGCGGGGTGAAGACAATCTGCGCCCGCACCGAGCGCGTGGAGAAGAGGCGGTTGAACATCTGCAGGTTCCACCCCGCCGGCATGTCACCGGTGACGGTGAGGTAGGGGAGGATGGGGTTGCCGTTGCCGTCCGTCTTCTTGGGCGCCCCGTGGGTGAGCGCCGAGCTGCCGCCGGGGAAGAACGGGGTGATGTTGATGCTGTACTCGCCCGTTCCCAGCGAATAGGGCCCCGGGGTGAGCATGCTGGCGTCGTCCTCGGTGACGATCATGTACAGCCGCTTGCCCTGGTACTTCTTCCGGAACGCCTCCGCGTTGGCCTTGCACTGCGAGTCCACGAAGGGGCCGTCGCACGCGCCCACGAACTTATCCAAGAAGGTCCCCAGCCCGCCCAGCGGCTCGGCTTCGTCACGCAGCTTGGCGAAGCGAGGGTCCGCGTCCGCCAGGGCAAGCGCGGGCGCGAGGAAGAGGGCGGCGGCGAGGAGGATGCGATTCACGGGCGAGGTCTCCGGGGAACAGGGGTTCAGCCCGGAATCGTGCCATTTCGGAAAGCATCCGGCACTCGTTACATGGGTGTGTGAGGGTGGATGTGGGTGAAGAACTTGCCTACATGTGGCTACCGTGTAGGTTGCGCCTGTCACCACCTGTTCCGGGAGCTACCCCCATGTTTGAGCGTCCTCACGAGCGCCGTTCCCACCTCCGTTTCGACAAGGTCTTCACCGTCTACCTCACCACCCAGGATGGGATGCTTCGGGGGGTGGGTCGCAACATCAGCGCGCGGGGCATGTTCGTGGAGGTCCGGGACCAGGTGGGCCTGGGCGAGAAGCTGAAGGTGACGTTCGCGGGCGAGGACGGGACGGAGATGACGTGCCTGTGCGAGGTCCGCTACCAGGTGGCCCTGGCCTTCGGGCGCAAGGACGGGCGCGAGGGCAGCAGCCGCGGCGTGGGGCTGCGCATCGTGGCCTATGAGACGCAGGACGACGCGCCCCTCTTGCTGGTCGACCGCGAGCGGGTGATGCACTGACGTCCGCCCGGGGCCCGTGAGGGGCTTCGCGGCCTGGCGCTTCCCGGAACAGCAGCGGGGGCCGCCCAAGCCAACCTCCGGACCCGGTGAAAACGAAAGGGCACGGCCTTCCAGATGGAGGACCGTGCCCTTCGTGTTTCCAGCGGTGGGCGGGTGCCCGTGGCTTCGACTACTGCGAGAAGCCCTCGAGGAGGTAGTGGGCCTCGATGCGCTTGAGCGCCAGAATCATGGCGGCGCAGCGGGTGTCCACCGTCTCACCGATGCAGTACTGGCGGCTGTCGTGCATCTCCGTCTTGCGCGGCTGGTTGCGCGAGATGTCGCGGATGATGCGGTAGTTGCGCTTCATGGCGCGCTCGAGCCGCTGGTCGACCTCGGCCTCGCTCCAGCGCTCCATGCGCTTGTTCTGGATCCACTCGTAGTAGCTCACCGTCACACCACCGGCGTTGGCGATGATGTCCGGGATGAGCTCGATGCCGCGCTTCTCCAGGATGCGGTCGGCCTCCGGGGTGGTGGGGCCGTTGGCGCCCTCGGCCACCAGCTTGACGCGCAGGCGCTCGGCCACGTCGGCGGTGATTTCGCCGCCCAGGGCCGCGGGGACCAGGATGTCCGCCTGGACGTCCCAGAGGTCCTTCTTCTCGATGCGCTGGGCGCCCGGGAAGCCGAGCACGCTGCGCTTGAGGTTCTTGGGGTCCTGCACGTAGGCGGAGAGCGCGGTCACGTCGATGCCGTCACCATTGAAGATGGTGCCGTCGGCGTCGTTCACCGCAAGCAGGCGGGCGCCCATCTGCGACAGGATGTTGGCGGCGTGGCTGCCCACGTTGCCGAAGCCCTGGATGATGAACGTCTTGCCCTTCACGGACTCGCCGCGGTCGGCGTAGTAGTCCTCGATGCAGAAGGCGACGCCCTGGCCGGTGGCCTTGTGGCGGCCCTCGGAGCCGCCGATGCGCACGTCCTTGCCGGTGACGATGCCGCGCAGGTTGTGGCGCTCGCGCTCACCGTCCGAGTACTGGCGGTAGAGCAGGGCCATGATGCCGGGGTTGGTGCCCACGTCCGGCGCCGGGATGTCGATGTCCGGGCCAATCATGCTCTTGAGCCGGTACATGAAGCGCAGGGTGATGGCCTCGATCTCCTCGCGGCCGTACTCGCGCGGGTCGATCTGGATGCCGCCCTTGCCGCCGCCGAACGGAACCTCGGCGATGGCCGTCTTCCAGGTCATCTCCGCGGCCAGGGCCTTGAAGAGGTCCAGGGACACCTCGCGGTGGTAGCGCAGGCCGCCCTTGTAGGGGCCGCGCGCCTGGTTGTGCTGCACGCGGTAGGCCTTGAAGCGCTGCGACTCACCGGGGACCAACTGGTACACCTTGCCGTCGGGCAGGCGCAGGTGGCCCTGGCGGATGTCCACGTCCGAGCCCAGCAGGGCGCGGCCGTTGAGGATGATGTTGCCGTTGGCCAGCAGCTCCAGGCCTTCCTTGTTGCGCACCTGCGTCTCGGGAAGGTTGGAGAAGGTGCGCGCCTTCTCCTCGGAGAGCGGGACGAGGCGGTCCTTCAGCTTCGCCGTGACGTAGAAGATGTGCTCGTAGTCCGGCTCCTCCAGCTCGAGGCGGACGCGCTTGTCCAGCGCGATGAGGTCCGCTGCACGATGGAAGATCTCCATCGCCTCGGTGTAGACGGTGCGCTTGGGCGTAGGGGCCGGGGCACGCATGAAATTCTCTTCGCTGGCCATGACGGGAGATGCTCCTTGTCGCGTCGCCGCTCGTGGGCGAGGCACGTGGGGGTAGCGGGGCCCTTATGTACATAGGCGCTCCGAGACTTCAACCGCGCCAAGCACCCGTCCTCTCCCAAGAATCTGGAGCGATAACGGGCACTTATGTCAACGCGATGTGTCACCTACGACAGACGCGGTGTGTCATCCGTGTCAGGGTGGTCAATCGTTGGGATGGTTGGAAAACCAACGATGCGGGCGGGCGGAAAACGGGCGAGGTGGCGGGGAGGGTGAGTACTCGCCTTCATTTCTGCTTGCCGGGCATGAGCCGCCATGGTACTCCCCGCGCACCTGTCGCGCCGACATAGCTCAGCGGCAGAGCAACTGATTCGTAATCAGTAGGTCCCCAGTTCAATCCTGGGTGTCGGCTCCAAGAAGAGAGAAGGGCTGGTTGCTTCAGGCAACCAGCCCTTTTTCTTTTCCGCCGCGATCGACGCTCAGGCGTTGCTCCAACCAGGCTGGGGGCCGCGACATTTTCAGCGGCCCTGCTTCCTCACCGGAACTCGTCCACGATGTAGACCCCTGCGCGGGGCGAATCGAGGATGGCTGTCCCTGGCTTGGACTCCGGGTGCTTTCGGAGCTGCCCGAACCCGAGGCGAGCCACGGCGCAGATGGGCACTGGGTCGCCACCCTTCACCGGCTGGGCCGCGTAGTACCGGATGACGACTTGCGGCCCGCCAGTCCAGACTCGGCCGTAAAGCCGTGCGGGTGCCTCCATCAGTCCGATGTTCTCCTCGAGCACGGACTCGATGTTCCCATCGTAAAGAGTGATGGGACGCGCTCGTGTTTGGTTCGCATCGAGTTGTACCCACGCGGCTTCCCCCACGAACATGCGGAGGTAGTTCATCGCCTCACGAGCCTTCTCGGGGCACGCTTGGGGCCCTGGGCTGCCATCGGGACGGACGGCGACACCACCCGTCGCGGAGCCAGGGCATCCAGTGGACGTGACGAGCAGGACGACGCAGCCCAAGAGCGCGAACTTGTCGGAGGCCATGCCCCCCGCTCTTATCTCGCAATGAGGGTGGGATCTAGCTGGACGAATGCCTGCCGCAGTCCATCGTGTTGGTAGAGCTCCAGCCAAAGGCTGGTCAATACGCCGTCGTCCACGAAAGCGGCACCGTCAGCGACAACGGCCAGCACACCAGACCCGCCGGGCATGACTTCGCGAACCGTCGCACGAACAGCGACCGCTCGGTCATGACCGCCATTCACAGTCACAAGGCGCACCCTCTTGACGCTCCAGGATTTCTCGGTGGCAAGGTTCTTGACCTTGAAGATCACAGCCGCTTTGCCTTTGCCCTTGAAGATCGTGGCATCAACTTCGGCATCCGCATCTTTGCCAGAAACGTGGTCAAAGATTGTGAACGGGGTCTGCGCAACCGCCCCCGACGCGAGCAGGGCAGCCAGGGCGTGGTCCTCGGAGGTCTCCTCTTTGCGGTAGCGTTCGTTCTCTTCCATCAGGGCGTCGTTCTTCGCGAGTGCATCAACCAGCGCGGCGTGCATCGACGCGTGGCTCTCCCGGTTCTTGAACACGTCGATCTGCTGGTCGAGGATTGGTGCCCAGTCGTTGTCTTTCTTCGGCCAAGGTGGCCTCACAAGGAACGGGACCTCCGTTCCATCCGTCAAGGTCACGACCAACGGAAGGCCGTCATCGCGGTGGAGATCCCGGATGGGCTCCAGGATGACCTTGTTGTGGACCACCGTGAGTGGTTCGAGTCGACCTTCCCAGCCGAGCACCTTCGTCTTGCTCGGGTTGACGGGCTGCTCGAAGCGCAACGTCGTGATGACTTGCCCCTTCACGTAGACGGAGTGGGTCCCGTTCTCCGGATGCTCGGAGAGCAGGATGGACCGCCGATAGTGATCGGCGGCCTGCGCACTCAACGTCGCTAGCGCTGCGAAAGTCAGGATGGACCTTGTGAATTGGGTAGGTCTCATAGCGCGAACAACCTACCAGGAGCGTGGTGGGGCAATCCACTCTTGCTCGGTGGTGTCTGAAGGGCAGTGCAACCTGGAGGGTATGGAAATTTATTTGGGATGCATGTAGTAGTATGGCTGCGCGCGAACTCTGCTGGAGCTGTCAGACCCCGGAGTCAGGCTGCAGCGCATCCTGATTCCCAGGGGTGTCTTCGGGGGATGCTATGAGATGGGTTGCAGTGGTGTCTTTGCTGCTTCTTTCAGCGGGGTGTGCGACCACTCGCATCGTCAATATCGATGCTGGAAATGGTCAGCGAGTCGTCCACGAGTCGGTAGATGTTGACCCAGTCGAAGTGAGCGAGGGCGAATTCAAGTCTGTCCTCACGCGGCTCATCCTCGACATGCGCATGGACGTTGCGTTCCGAGCGGCTGAAGCGGCGGATGAGCGAGGATGGGTGCGCTCCAGGGCCCTGATCGCGTCCTCGAAGGGCCTCGCGGATTCGGGGTCGGGGAGTTCACCTGAATCTTTGTACGCGCGCATCTGCCCCGACGCGGACGACTGCTTGACCCTGGTGGGTGGGACGGGGCTGACGTTCTCGCGAAAGGACCGGACGCTCATGGCGCTGTCCTTCGCGCTCGATACCGTATGGGAGAGCGTCGAGGCCGAGGTCGGCAAGGTGCTGAACCCAGCGGCGCTCAAGGCCCTGGTGACGTCGGCCGCGCTGACGCTGCTCCTCACGCTGGCGTTGCCCGAGCCCGTCACCAAGGTCATCGCGGTGGCGCTGACGGCGGCGATGGTGGCCTACCTGGGCGTGGTGCCCGTCTGGGAGATTGGGCGCGGATTCGTCCGGTTGTGGGATGATGCGGGGACGGCGATGAGCGTCATCGAGCTACAAGACATCGGGCATAGGTTCGGGCGGGTGCTCGGCACGAACGGCACGCGCGTCCTGGTGCTCGTCGTCATGGCGGCGCTTGGAGGAACGAACGCGATGGCGGCCCAGGGGCCGAAGCTCCCGGGCTTCCCTCAGGCCGCGATTCGAGCGCAGGCCGAGGCGGGATTTCAGCTCGGTGCGGCCATGAATGGCGGCGTCACGTCCATCGCACTTCCCGCTGCCGGTGTGTTGAACGTCGCCCTATCACCCGGAGCCGCTGCGGCCCTGGCGATGTACTCGGACGGGCGCTTCCCGGGCGACACTGAAGGGCCCGTTCACCACATCTGCACGAGCAGGAACACGATTTCCGCAGCGACTGGCGGTCCTTGGACGCCAGAGTGCGAGAGGATTTTCAAGAAGGCAGGGATGACTCTTGAGGACGCTGCAAACAAGGTGCGGCTCAATGGGCACGAGGGGCCTCATCCCGAATTTTATCACAATCAGGTGATGACTCGCCTTGAACGTTCTGTTGTGCGTTGCAGAACGACGGAGAGCTGCCGGGCCAGTTTGCTGAAGGAGCTCGCGAAGATTGCAGACGAGTTGCTTACTCCGGGCTCAGAATTGCGCAGCTTCATCGTAAAGTAGGAGGGTAAGGTGGAACGGAACTTCTATTGGGTAGGCTTGGCGGACGTGCCTCGATGGCTTGTTGAGACACCCACGCGGACATCCGGCGAAGAGTTCGACGAGCCTTGGATGTTCACAGATGGGTGCGTCCTTACAGACCCTGGCTCCATCAATTCTCAGATTTCACATCCGGGTACGAAGCGCGAGTTTGTGTTTGGAGGGGTTGAGCGCACGCCTATCGTCAGCGAAGCACTCGCGAACGTCTTCAGAACACTGGCTCCCGATGACGTCCAACTGTTTCCGGTGTCGATAGAGGGAGAGCCCGAACGGTACTTCGTCGTCAATGCAATCAGGGTGGTTGACGCCATAGACGAGGCACGGTGCCGGGAGGTGCATCACTATGACGAGGACGAACCGTCCCCTGATTACCCAGGCGAGTACAACTGGATCTACGGACTGCGAATCGATCCCTCGAAGACTGAGGGCGCGCACGTCTTTCGGCTGAAAAAGTTCAAGATCGCCTTCATTGTCTCGGAGGACATCAAGAACGAACTCGAACGGGTCGGGAATCTGGGCGTGTCGTTCGAGCGCGTGACCGAGGCTCCCGACCTTCATTGACGGTCGGGCTGATGGCCGAGCCGACGACGATTCCGATCTTCAAAGTCTATGGCTTGCCTCTGGTGTCGCGTGTGGCCCCGACCCGGAGGGCCACACGACAGCGCTCACGAAACCATTGCCGCGCTGCTTGATCCCCCTCCGAAATAGCTACACAAGATTCGGGACTTGCCCCGCTGAACGGCTACCCAGTTGCGGACCGAGCCAACGGGGATGGCAGCCCCACGGACGCTCGCAGCATCTGAGCAGTTCAGAACACTTCCCACCTGCTTAGGCTGAATTTCACGAAAGTCAGTTAAATTTCGACTGCCTTTTCGGCCTTGCCACAGGAGCGCCCATGTCGGTTCGCACCATCAGGAAGTACCTTCCGATCGTCGCAGTGACTGCTTCGGCGGTGGCCTTGCTCAGTGCCTGCGGGGAGCCTCTTTCCGCCGAAGGAAGGGAAGTCGATACGGGCGACACGGTAGTCGCCTTTGACATACCGCCTCCGACAGTGACTGGGAGCTGTTTCCAGAATGAATCATTCACAAGAATTGAGTGCTCTGGAAGTGCAAGCGGCGGCGTAACGCCGTACATCTATCAGTGGCAAATGGCACATAATCTCGATGCCAATCCAGACCCAGGTAACTTCTACTGGCGCAATGGTTCCACTACTTTCAGTGAGCCGTGCAGGTATGGCTTTTTTACAGGCGGACGATACTACACCAAGTACATCCGATTCCGCGTGCTTGACGCCAATGGCTACGTTTCAAATTTCATTGAGGAACCATTCCTCTGCTGGACGCCAAACCCGTAGGAAACCGCCGGCGCATCCCTGCGCATGCTCAATGTCCCTCAAGAGAATGCGCAGCATCGCCCGGGCCTTGCCTCGCACACCTGACCCACTCCCGGAGGTCAAGTCCCGCATCATGGGTGGTTGGTCGGGGAGGGGCAGGGAGGAAAGCTCCTTGGCGGCATCATGCTTCGGTATCCAGGTTTGATTTCAGCAGGTCGGTGGCGAGGGCGGACACGGCGCCGGAACAGGGGTCCTCCACCCGTGCAGGTTCAGGCTCACGTCGCCTTGCGACCGACGAGCTGCACCACGGCGGCCCTTCCGGTGTGCAGGGTCCCCTCGCGGACCTCGCGCGTCAGCTCACGGAGCACGGGCAACTCCAGCCCCGCGAAGTCCTCGCGCAGGGCTTCCGCCGTGTAGAGGAGCTCCTCTACAGGCGGGCCGCCCGTGCGGAAGCCCAGCTGAGCGGGCGTGTACGCTTCGAGGAGGACCAGGCCACCGGGGCGGAGGCTCTTCACCAGCGCGCCATGCACCCGCCGCCGCAGTGCGGGGGGCAGGTGACAGAAGATGACGATGGCCGCGTCCCACGCCTCCGGCGCGAAGGTGAAGTGCGCCAGGTCGCTGACGCGCGTCTCGATGTTGACGCCGCGCTCGTCTGCCAACTGCTTGGCCTTCTGGAGTCCCACGCTCGACGCGTCCACGGCGGTGACGGCGTGGCCCAGGGAGGCGAGGTAGACGGCGTTGCGGCCCTCACCCTCACCGAGGCTCAGCACGCGCCCGCCGGGAGGGAGGCGCGAGGCCATCTCCACGAGGAAGTCGTTGGGCTGGGTGCCATAGACATACGCCGGGTGACTGAAGCGTGCGTCCCATTGAGCGGCTGCGTCGGGGGGCTGCTCGGCCATGGTGCTCCTCCTGGAGTTCTGCGTGACGTCAGTGGGCATTCTGCGTCGTGGCGGCGCCGCCCCCCAGCCCCAACGCTTCCCGGTTCTTGAAGAAGATGAAGACGCCCATCACGACGAGGAAGCCGGAGAAGGCTGCCTTGAGCGTCGCCTGGGAGACGAAGTGGGACGCCCAGGTGCCCAGCAGGATGCCCACCACGGCGATGGCCGTGAAGATGCCAAGGGAGACCCAGGGCACCTCGACGTGGCCGAGGTAGCCGGCGAAGCCCACGAGGGAGTTGAGGGCGATGACGAGCAGGCTGGTGCCCACCGCCTGCTTCATGGGCAGGCCCACCAGCAGCACCAGCGCCGGGACGATGAGGAAGCCGCCGCCCACGCCGACCAGACCGGTGAGGCCCCCCACCCCGAGGGCGGCCAGGGCCATGAGGGGGAAGGACGCCTTCTTGGGCTCGGGCGCCTGCACGGAGTCCTTCCGGCCATTGCGGAACATGAAGACGGCGGAGACGAGCATCACCGTGGCGAAGAGCAGCAGTTGCGTCGTCCCGGAGATGAGCGCGGACAGGCGCGCCCCGGCGTAGGTGCCCGCCATGGCCACCGCCCCGAAGACGAGGGCCGCCTTCCACTGGACGTTGCCCCTGCGCCAGTGGCTCGCCGCGCCGAAGAGGCTGGTGATGCCCACCACGGCCAGTCCCATGGCGATGGACTCCTTGGCCCCGAAGCCCATGACGTACACGAGGATGGGGACGGTGATGATGGAGCCACCGCCGCCGAGCAGGCCGAGCGACAGGCCCATGAGCGCCGCGAGGGAGAAGCCGAGAAGGGGCATGGTGTTCGTCCTGTCGCGACGCGCGCTCAACCTTGGGGCCGCGGCGCGAGCGGCTCGCGCACGGCGAGCATCCCGCCCGCCAGGTTGAAGAGGTGTTTGAAGCCGCCGTGGGCGAGCAACCGCGCCGCCTGCGCGGAGCGCCCGCCCGAGCGGCAGATGAGCAGCAGCGGCGCCTCGCGCGGCCACGCGCTGGCGGCGGCCTCAAGTGTGGCCAGGGGGATGAGCTCGGCTCCGGGCAGGTGGCCCAGGGGGCCGGTGTACTCGTCCGGCTCGCGCACATCGATGCGCCGCACCTCGGGGCCGAGCGTGTCGAGCTGCGAGGGCGTGATGTCCTGATAGGGGCGGAGTGTCATGGTCGGGACTCCTGCGAAGTGGCCAGGGGACTCAGGCCCCCTGGGGTGAGGGCGCCGTGTGCCCACAGGCGCGGTTGGCCGGGACGGCGGCGTCAATCAGCTTGGGCCTGGGCAGGTTGAGGTTCTCCATGATGTGGATGAACTCCTCCCGGCTCTTGCCGGCCACGCGAGGGTTGTGCCGCTTCTCCTCGGCGATGCTCGTCACCGTGCGGCCCTTGTAGTCGTGGCCGGGGTAGACGAGCGTCTCATCGGGGAGGGTGAAGAGGACGCGCGTGAGGCTGTCGTAGAGCTGGCTCGCGTTCCCGTTCTGGAAGTCGGTGCGGCCGTTGCCGCGCACGAGCAGCGCATCCCCGGTGAAGACGCGGTCGCCGAGCAGGTAGCTGATGCTGTCGTCCGTGTGCCCCGGGGTGGCGAGCACCTGGAAGACGAGCTGCCCGACGCGCACCTCGTCCCCGTGGCGGACCTGGACGTTGGCGCAACTGGCGCCGTTCACGCTCCCCACCACCGTGGCCTGCGTGCGCTCCCGCAGCGCGCCCGATGCGGTGATGTGGTCGGCGTGGACGTGGGTGTCGAAGACGTGGGTGAGGGTGAGGTCCAGCTCGGCCACCATTTGCAGGTCGCGGTCGACCTGCTCCAGCACGGGGTCGATGAGGACGGCCTGGCGCGTGGCCTCGTCGCCGATGAGGTACGTGTACGTCGAGGACTCGGAATCGAAAAGCTGCCGGAAAATCATGTCGAAGCCTCCTGTCCATGAGAGGCCGGGGCGTGGAAGAAGGATTCAGGCCCTGCTGAATCCATTCTCAGGCCCTGCTGAATCCTTTCTTTGGAGCCTGGCTCTCACGCGACATGACTTCCTCCATCCTCCTTCCTCTCCTGGGCGGGGCCCTCATCGGGCTGAGCGCCTCCCTGTTGCTCCTGGCCAACGGCCGGGTCGCCGGCATCAGCGGCGTGGTGGGCTCGCTGCTGGCCCCCGTGCGCGGTGACGTCGCCTGGCGCGTGCTCTTCTTCGCCGGGCTGCTCGCCGGAGGGCTGCTGCTCGCCTGGTTGCGCCCCGGTTCCTTCCCGGCGCCCTCGACTCCTGGCGCGGGCGGCCTCTGGCTGCTGGTGGGGGCCGGACTGCTGGTGGGGTTCGGCTCGCGGCTGGGCAACGGCTGCACCAGCGGACACGGCGTCTGCGGCATCAGCCGGGGCTCGGTCCGCTCCATCTCCGCCACGCTCACCTTCATGGCCACCGGTGTCCTCACCGTCTTCCTGGTCCGCCACGTCCTCTAGAGAAAGCCCCCATGCGTTCCTCCCTCAGTGCGTTCCTCAGCGGCCTCATCTTCGCCATTGGCTTGGGCCTCGCAGGCATGACGGACCCGGCCAACGTCCTCGGCTTCCTCGACATCGCAGGCGACTGGGACTACCGGCTCGCATTCGTGATGGGCGGCGCCATCGCCGTTCACGCGGCGCTGCGGCCCCTCATCCACCGGCGCGCGCAGCCCCTGTTCGCCACCAGGTTCCCTGCGTTCGCCGCCAGCAAGCCGGACGCGAAGCTCCTCGTGGGCTCGGCCCTCTTCGGCGTGGGCTGGGGGCTGGCCGGCTACTGCCCCGGTCCCGCGCTCACCTCGCTGGCGACCGGGGCCTTCCCGTTGCTCGTCTTCGTGCCCGCCATGTTCGCGGGCTTCTACCTCGCGCAGGTGCTGCAGGCGCGGAGCGGCGTAGGCGCACCGCGTCCAGGGGCTCCGCACGTGGGCGCCACGCCCGCTCAGTAACCCCGCGTCCGCCACGCGGAAGGCGAGGGCGCTCCTCCTTCTCGAGCGCCCTCGTCCTTTTCCGGGAACCTTTCACCCGCCCCACCGTGTCCTCATGCCCGTGAGCGCCCGCGCCTTCATCGAACGTGCCCTGGAGCACCTGCCCGTCTTGAGGCGGGTGGGGCGTCGGCTGACGGGCAGCGCCGCGGAAGCAGATGACCTGGTGCAGGAGACGCTGACGCGCGCCCTGGAGCAGCGCGGTGCGCTGAGAGAGACCGAGCGCCTCAAGGCCTGGCTGCTCGCCGTACAGCGCACCGTGTTCCTCAACTCCCGCCGGGGTCTGCGGCCTCACCTGGAGGTGCTGGAGGGCGGGCTGGGCCGGGCGCTTCCTCCGGAGCCATCCGCGGACCTGGAGGCGGAGCTGCACGCCCGCACCTTGAGTGCGGGGATGCAGGCGGCGCTCGACTCCCTGGCGCCGGAGTGGCGCGACACGTTGTGGCTGCGGGAAGTCGAGGAGCTGAGCTACGAGGAGATTGCTCAGGTGCAGGGCTGCCCGGTGGGCACCGTGCGCTCGCGGCTGGCGAGGGCGCGGCTGGCGATGCTCGACTTCCTCGAGAAGGAGAAGGTCCATGGAAGCCTGTAGCCCCCAGTGGCAGGAGCGTCTCTCCGCGTGGTTCGACGGTGAGGTCCAGGCGCATGAACAGCAGGCGGTGGCGCACCACCTGTCCCGATGCGCAGGCTGTGCCCGGGAGGCTGCCCGCTATGCGTCGCTGCGGCAGGCGCTGAGAGCGGAGGGCTCCGCGGAGCAGCAAGTGCCGCCCGAACTGGAGGAGCGTGTCACGCGGCTGGTGACGCGCCCCCGGCCGTCCTTTCCCAGGCGGAGGCTGGCGGCGGGCCTGGCCGCGGTGCTCGCGTCGGTGGGGGTCCTCTGGACGTCATGGCCCAGTGGCATGAACGAGGCGCTGGCGATGGACCTCGAGCGGCATCACCTCAAGGCCTTCTCCCGGATCGCCCCCTGTGAGTTCGAGTCCTCGGACCCGGCCGAGGTGAAGGCGTGGGTGGAGCGGGAGGTGGGCTATCCGGTGGATGTGCCGGTGGTGCCAGGCGCGACGCTGCTGGGTGCCCGTCGCTGCCGGTTGCATGGAAAGCTCTCCGCCTCGTTGCTGTACCGGCACGAGGAGGGCAAGGCGATGACGCTCTTCCTTCCCCTGCCGGGCTCGGCGGCGGCGCAGGAGGCGGCCCGCTTCGCTGGTGACGGGCCTCGGTGCACGCAAGGGCCCGTGGGCGAGCGTATCTGCGTGCTGCCTGGTGGGGGCGAGCGGGCCGCGCTGGCCGTCTCCGAAATGGAGCCCGCGGTGCTCCTGGCCGCGCTGGCCCGCCTCTCTCCCTGAGGCGGCTGGGGCGGGGCCCTGCCGGAAGCGGCGGCCGAACCGTCCCCGCCGGCCGTTGGGGGAGGCGGGAGTGCGCGCGTTTGCGTGCCCTTGTCGCAGCCGGGCTGCCGGGCGGGAAGGGCGCTGAATCCTTCAGCCATCGCCATGGCTCTCACCAGGCTGTACGCACTTCCCGGGGCCCAGTGGCCACCGGTGTCGCTTGGAGCCGCGCCATGAAGGTCATTTTCGTCGTCGCCGCCGCCGTGTTCATGGGTCTCTTCTTCACCGCCTGTACGCGCCCGCGTCCGGGTGACGCCGCGGTGGGGTCCGAGGCCCGCCGCAGGGTGGAGGCAGGCGCCACGCTGGTGGATGTCCGCACGCCCGAGGAGTTCGCCTCCGGTCACCTGCCCGGCGCGGTGAACATCCCGGTGGATGAACTGGCACGGCGGTTCGGAGAGCTTGGCTCGCTGCAGACGCCCCTGGTTGTCTACTGCCGCAGTGGCGCACGCAGCGGCCGTGCCGAGCGCCTGTTGAAGGAGCAGGGGTTCCAGGACGTCTTCAATCTCGGCCCCATGTCGACGTGGCCGTGATGCGCGAGGCGTTCGAGGTGAGCCGCCGTCCGGGAACTTCGCGCGGCGCACCTCGTGTCACTTCCGCTGTCTCCTTTCACTCCTCGCAAGGTGCTCCACGATGTCCCGTCTCCTGTCCGCGCTCGGCGCGCTGCTCGTCCTGGCCTCAGGCTGTGCTTCATCCCGGCCTCCGGTCACCGCCAGCGCTCCCACGTCTCAGCGCCAGCAGCTCACCGTCATCTACGTGGCGGACCTGCACGCGCAACTGCGCGCCCACCCGGAGCTCTTCTGGAACGATGGGAAGGAGCGCATCGAGATGGCGGGCGGATTCGCCCGCGTCGCCGCCGCCATCCAACAGATTCGGGCCGAGCGCGGTGGTGACGTGCTGGTGCTCGACGCCGGCGACACGATTCAAGGTTCGGGCGCGGCTGCTCTCACCGAGGGCGGCGTCCTCATCGAACCGCTCAATGCGCTCGGGCTGGACGGCGCGGTGCCCGGCAACTGGGAGGTGGTGTACGGCCCCGCGGTGCTGCGCCAGCGCGCGCGTGAGCTGAAGCATCCGCTCTTCGCTGCCAACCTGCGTGACGCGGCCAGCGGTGAACGGCTCTTCCCGCCGTACCTGGTGAAGGAGGTGGGCGGGGTGAAGGTGGCCGTGGTGGGCTTCACGGACCCGGACGTCCCGCGCCGTCAGCCCCCGGGGTACAGCAAGGGGCTGCGCTACGACGGCCCGGAGGCGCTGCCGGAGCTGGTGCGCGAGGTGCGCGAGCGCGAGGGCGCCCAGGTGGTGCTCTTGATGTCGCACGTGGGGCTCGCCAAGGCCGTGGGGATCGCCGCCCGGGTGCCGGGCGTGGACGCCCACCTGTCCAGCGACACGCATGAGCGCACCTATGTCCCCATCGAGCAGGGCGGAAGCTGGGTGGTGGAGCCCGGCGCCTTCGGCTCCTTCCTCGGCCGGATGGACTTGTGGCTGGAGGACGGGAAGGTGGTGGACCGCCGCTGGGAGCTCATCGAGCTGACCGCGTCGCGCTTCCCCGAGGACCCGGAGATGGCGCGGCTCGTGGACGCCGCGCTCGCGCCTTATGACGAGCAGCTGTCCTCGCCGGTGGGGCACACCGACGTGACGCTCGCGCGCTACGCGGTGGTGGAGAACCCGCTGGACAACGTGCTGGCTGACGCCATCCGCGCCGCTGGCGGGACGGAGATTGGCCTCTCCAACGGCTTCCGCTTCGGCACGCCGCTGCTGCCCGGGCCCGTGCGTGAGGCGGACCTGTGGAACTTCTTTCCCATCACCAACAAGCTGAAGACGGGCAAGGTGAGTGGCCGTCAGCTTCGCGCCTTCTGGGAGCAGGAGCTGGAGAACGTTTTCGCGAAGGACCCGGAGAAGCGCTTCGGCGGGTGGCTGCCGCGCCCCTCGGGGATGACGGTGCGCTTCCGCTCGGAGGCCCCCAAGGGGCAGCGCCTCCTCGCCCTGGAGGTCGCTGGCGAGCCGGTGGTGGATGAGCGCCTCTACACCGTGACGGCCTGCGAGCGGGAGGGGGACTCGCCGGACATGCTCTGCCGCATCCCCGGGGTCCAGGATCCGCAGGTGCTCGACATGGACGCGCACGAGGCGGTGCGCCGCTTCCTCGCTGGCAAGCCGCGACTGCGCGAGTCGCTGGAGGGCCGCGCGGTGGGCCTGGACCTGCCGGCCGTGCTCCGCACCCAGCAGGTTCAACCGTGAGCGCGACTTCCCCCCACCGTCCCCCTGAAATGACTGCACCTCTCGCCACTTCCGACTCGATTTCCGCCGCGCCTCCGCCTGGAGGCCCCTGGCGCCGGCGGCTGCCGGGGCTCGGGCTCGCCGCTGGTCTGGCGGTGGTCAGCTACGGGCTGGCCACACTCCCCGGCCTCAAGGTGGTGGGGCCCCTCACGGTGGCCCTGCTGATTGGCATCTCACTGCGGACGGCCCTGGGGCTGGCCCCCGGCCTGATGGAGGGCACGCGCTACTCGGCGCGCACGGTGCTGCGGTTGGGCATCGTGTTGATGGGCGCGCGGCTCGACTTCGGGCTGGTGGCGAAGGTGGGCCCTCGCGTGCTGCTGCTGGCCCTGGCCGTCATCGTCGGCGGCATTCTGGGCATCCGCTGGGTGACGAAGCGCTTCGGCGTGCCGGAGAAGCTGGGCACGCTGCTGGCGGTGGGGACTTCCATTTGTGGCGCCAGCGCGGTGGTGGCCGCCAGCTCCGTCACCCGCGCGGAGGAGGAGGACACCACGCTGGCGGTGGGGCTGTGCGGAATCCTGGGCACGGTGGGCGTCCTCTTCTACGTCTTCGTGGGGCCGCTGCTGGGGCTGAGCACCGCGCAACTCGCCATCCTGTCGGGCGCCACGTTGCATGAGGTGGCGCAGGTGATGGCCGCGGCCTTCACCTGGGGCACCTCCGCCGGGGACCTGGGCACGCTGGTCAAGCTCACCCGCGTGGTGCTGCTGGCCCCCGCGCTCGTGGTGCTGGGGCTGGTCTCCGGCGCGGGCGGGCAGGTGCGCTATTCGCTGAAGGAGCCACCCATTCCGTGGTTCGTCATCGGCTTCCTCGCGGTGGGCGTGCTGGGCACGGTGGGCGTGTTGCCCGCCGCCGCCAAGGCGTGGCTCTCCACCGCCAGCGTCTTCCTCATGGTGATGGCCATGGCGGCCATGGGGCTTGGCACCCACCTGAGCATGGTCCGCCGCGCGGGCATGCGGGTCGTCTACGCGGGCCTCGTTGGCTTCGCCGCCCTCGCGCTGGCCGCCTGGGGGCTCATCCATGTGCTGTCCATCCAGTAGTCCTCGAACCCGTCGTCCTCGAACCACATCGGAGTCCATCCAGATGAATCGCTTCCTGCCGTTGCTCGTCATCGCGCTCGTCACCGCGCCCCTGGCCTCGCTCGCCGCGCCGCCGTCCCAGCCCGCGAAGAAGGAGGTGCCCGCTCGCCAGGGCAAGCTCGTCTTCGTGGCCACCACGGGCCTGGAGGACCTCGGCACCCTCTCCAGCTCCCTCCGGCACGTGAAGAACGCCAAGGAGTCGGGCTACCTCTCGGACGTGGTGTGGCTCACCTACGGCCGCGCGGTGGTGGCGCTGGACCCGACGGTGAAGGCCGTGCCGGCGGAGGTCCGTGAGGCGGCCCAGGCGGCGAAGGCCGCTGGCGTGCGGCTGGTGGCGTGCGGCACCGCGCTGCAGAAGTTTGGCATCGACCCGAAGAAGCTCCAGCCCCAGGCTGACGTGGTGGACGATGGCGTGGCGGAGCTGTCGCGCCTGGTGGCCGAGGGCTACCAGGTCATCCGCTACTAGCGAGTCGTGGCCCCCATGGAGCGCGCGACGCGCAGGACGCGGACCGTGCTGTCCCTCTGTCTCCTGGCCCTGGCCGGCATGGCGCGGCCGGGCCGGGCCGAGGAGGTGGTGGAGGAGGGGCCGCGGCTGGAATTCAGGGAGGCGCTCCAGCTCCGAATCGACCAGGGGCTGAGCGCCGCGGGCGCCGCCGCCGTGAGCCTGCGACGTGGGCGGGTGGGGCTCCACCTGACCGGGTCGCCGTGGGTGCGGGGCGGACTGGAGGTGTCGTTCGACCGGCTCGTCCTCCTGCCCGGTCCGCTCCAGGGGCCGCCGCTGGCCCTCCATGAGGCCAGCGTCACCTTCACCGTGATGCCCCAGCGTGCCTGGCTGAGCGTGGGGCTGTTCCGGCCGCAGGTAGGCCGGGAGAGCCTCACCAGTGGCTTCGAGGTGGACTCGCTGGACAAGGCCATCACACAAGGCCCCCTGCGCGAGCACCTCACCGGGACGGAGTCGGGGCGCGCGCCAGGGGTGCTGGCTCTTATACACATCTGACGCTGCCGACGAAC